>JAKAWS010000004.1 GCA_021816885.1 Microcaldota archaeon | reverse complement strand
TATGCCCAAGATATCACATATATTATAATGTCACTACATTATAATACATAAAAAGATATATAAGCATTGCTAATCGGACTGAGAGTTTAAAATTTGTTGCTACGGGGATAATCTAAGCGCAGATTTGTAAGACCGTTATCACGGTGCGCTGTAACCGCTTTCCCAATTGGAGGTGAAGACCACGCCGGTAGGAACTCCGTTGTTGCCGTTTTCGGAGTAGTCGTTCGGGTTCCCGTTCAGGGGCCACCAGCCTACGAGGTTCTGGATGTCTACAGGTGCTCCTCCTATCCCTTCGGCATAAAGTGTATTTACTGCGCTTGGAGAGAGGGAAGTGTTGTAGATTTGGAGGTTAGCAAGTGAGCCGTTAAAATTTCTTCCGCTTACAATTGCAATTTGTCCTGTAGTCCAATTAGAAACAAAGCTGTCATTATATATTCGTATGTGATTTATATAAACAGTCTTCCCAGAGGTTGATGCAACCTCACTCACAAAATACCAAACATTTGGGGTAAATTGGTAGGTGAATGCCCCTTGATCTACTACGTTGCTTACATAATTATACGTTGTAAAGTAGAATACGGATCCCACCATACCTGTATCAAGTCTGTTGGGAGTAGTGTTCTGTTTAGTAAAGTATCCGCAATAGTTATATACACCACCAACACACGATGCGGCTGGCCTTAACCATACTGTGATAGTAAACTGCGATGTATAAGCTGGCATTTCGGTGATAAGCCCAGAATTTATATACGATTGACCGTTGAACTGTGCCACATACTGTGGTATCTCGTTGGTGGTGCATGTCGGTCCCACCGCAGAAACGAACAGGTTGCTGCCCGGTCCATTCGGTCTTAGTATCTGGCAGCTTCCCGGACTTGCCTTCGGGGAGAACGTATATGGGTTGAAGAGGTTGAGGGAGAAGAACGCTACCAGTACTATCGCGATGATGAGTATCGCCCATCCGTATGTCATCAGATATTCCATCGCAGACTGCGACTTCAGTCCCTTCTTTTCGTCTTTAGAATGAGTTATCTTTCTGGTGTGTGTGACGCCTCCGGGGTTCTGCATCCGCTCCGAAACCCGTTCCGGCACAATCTCAAACATGTCCTCACACTATTACCGTAGTACGCGTTTAATAAACTTTGTTGTTGAGAACCGCATTCGCCAACGGTAATAAAGAGGAGAACAAATAAGCAAACCAGCGGCATCGAAAACACGGAAGTTATGTAGTGCAATGCTCCGTCCATGTCATCGAAACCGCGGGCAAAGATCATACTCGAAACCGCCCAAAATTCCCACGCGGGCGTTTCCTCATTACCTTACAAATCTCAAGCTGTCCCCTCAAATCAGCAAAGCTTATAAATATAAGCGGGAGAGATAAGATAATCGAACACAAGCTCATTTACTGTTCGGTGATGCTTTTGGTAGAAGGTATAGATTTAACTGTCGCAAGCGCCCTAGTCACAGACGATGGAAGAGGCATAGCTAGGATTGACTCTAAAGCGAGGAACATGATAGGGGTCGTATCTGGAGATATAATCGAAATAAAAGGAAGGAATAGGTCTACGGCCGCAGTGGTGTGGCAGGCGCACCCCCAAGATGAAGGACTCGATTTTATAAGGATAGACGGACATACCCGCCAGAACATAGGGGTTGGCATAGGGGATAAGGTATTCATAACTAAAGTAGAGACGAAGGAGGCCACAAAGGTCGTGCTCGCGCCACCGCCGAACCAAAGGACCAACGTCACTCCCGAGTTTACCGAGTTTGTCAAGACCAAGCTTGAAAATAAGCCGATAATAAGAGGGGATTTAGTGCCAGTGCCGATGTTTAATTATGTCTTTTATTACATAGTGGCGCAGACCACTCCCCATGGAGTAGTCAGAGTATCGCGCAACACAGAGATAATAGTCAAATCAGAGCCGATATCCGAACACGAGATAAAGATAGGGGAGGTGCATTACGAAGACATAGGCGGTCTTAAGAACGAGATACAGAAGATAAGGGAGATGGTCGAGATGCCTATAAGATACCCGGAACTGTTCGAACGCCTAGGGATAGATCCTCCAAAAGGGGTACTATTGTATGGAGCTCCCGGGACAGGCAAAACCCTGCTGGCGAAGGCAGTCGCAAATGAGAGCGAAGCCCACTTCATAAACATATCCGGACCAGAACTGGTCAGCAAATACGTAGGAGAAAGCGAAGAGAGGCTCAGGTCGATATTCGCGGAGGCAAACGAGCAAGCGCCCACGATAATATTCATGGATGAGATAGACGCGATCGCGCCTAAAAGGGAAGAGGCTACGAACGAGGTAGAGAGAAGAATGGTATCACAGTTGCTTACCCTGATGGATGGCATACGCTCGAGAGGTCAGGTCATAGTGATAGGGGCCACAAACCGGCCTAATGCAATTGACCCGGCGCTGAGAAGGCCAGGCAGATTCGACCGTGAGATAGAGATAGGCGTGCCAGATAGGAATACCAGAAAGGAGATACTATTGATACATTCAAGGAATATGCCATTGACAAAAGATGTAGATATAGACGAGATGGCCAACATAACGCACGGCTACACTGGTGCAGACATAAGCGCACTTGTAAGGGAGGCTGCGATGGCGTGCGTGAGGAAGATTATACCGGAAGTTATAAACAAGAAATCTGTGCCTAACGAACTGCTCGCAAAACTTGAGGTGTCAAAAGAGAACTTCCAGGACGCTTTAGGGAACGTCCAGCCTAGCGCGCTTAGAGAGGTCTTCGTGGAGAGGCCAAATGTGAGATGGGATGACGTAGGCGGACTTGACCTGATAAAGGAGCAGCTCAAGGAAGCAGTAGAACTTCCGTTGAGGAGACCAGAGCTTTTCGAAGAGATAGGCATAAGGCCAGTAAAAGGGGTCTTACTTATCGGAGCTCCCGGCACCGGCAAGACAATGCTAGCAAAGGCGGTCGCAACAGAGCGCGAGGCGAATTTCATATCTATAAAGGGTCCCGAACTTCTCAACAAATATGTAGGAGAGAGCGAACGCGCCGTAAGAGAGCTTTTCAGAAAGGCAAAGATGGCTTCTCCGTGCATCATCTTCATAGACGAGATTGACAGCATAGCGCAGGTCCGTGGCGGCGACAGTGCAGACTCGATAGTCACTGAGCGGGTCGTAGATACATTGCTTACGGAGATGGATGGTCTGATGTCGATGAAGAATATAGTTGTCATTGCAGCAACAAACAGACCTGACAATGTGGATCCTGCTATGCTCCGACCAGGCAGGTTCGACAAGATAATAGAGATCCCTATACCGGACAAGGCATCGCGCCTGGAGATATTGAAGGTGCATACAAAGCGCATGCCTCTCGCAAAGAACGTCAATCTTCAGGACTTGGCGGAAGCGACCGATAGCTATACTGGAGCGGAACTAGAGAACCTTTGCAGGGAAGCAGGCATGAGCGCCATACGGAGCTCGAAGAAGATTGTCGGAAAGGCAGACTTCGATTTCGCCCTGAGCGAAGTAAGGCCCGCCATACCAAAGGAGCTTGCGGATAGGATTAAAAGATTTAAGGCAGAACCGGAATACATGTACAGGTAAAGAGACGAAGAATAACAATGGACGCTAGGTAATTTTATGAAGATTGTTTACTCAGACAAAAAGACAGGCAGAGCTGCACAGGCAGAGATAAGCGCGGAGAACGCCTCCGCGATCTTTGGGAAGAAGATAGGGGATACGATAGAAGGGGATATGATAAACCTCGGCGGGTATAAGCTAAAGATAACAGGAGGTTCGGACAGCAGTGGTTTTCCCATGCATAAATATGTTCAAGGATACGTTAAGACAGGTGTGCTGAGAGACTCGACCAAGAAGGGAAGCAGGTCCGTAAGGAGGAAAACGGTCGTAGGGGGAATGATTGGAGCCACAACGGCGCAGATAAATGCCGTGGTTGTAGAGTATGGATCAAGGCCGGTCGAGGAGGTCTTCCCAAAAAAGGAGAAAGAGGCAAAAGCGCAGGAGAAGAGTTAAACCAAAGGCAACAGAGCTGGAATCAATGGATATAAAACAGAGCCAGATAAACATAGGTACGCTAGGGCACATAGACCATGGCAAGACGTCAGTAGTCCAATCCTTGACTAACATATGGACGGACAGGCACAGTGAGAGCATAAAGAGAAACATGACGATAAAGTTAGGGTATGCTGATGCAGTAATTCGGAAATGCGAGAAGTGCAAGGGCCCATCAGCTTACACGATAGAAAAGACCTGCAAGAAGTGCGGTTCGGCGGCCGAGCCAGTGCTGCGGTTCTCTATTCTGGATGCGCCAGGCCACGAGACCCTTATGGCGACAGCGATATCCGGCGCAAACATAATAAACGGGATACTATTCATAATAGCCGCAAATGAACAGTGTCCGATGCAGCAGACACGCGAGCACTTGATGATAATAAACCTTCTTGGAATAAAGAATGCGATCATCGTCCAGACCAAAGTAGATCTTGTCGGAAAGGAAAAGGCGCTTGAGCACTATAAGCAGATAAAGGAGTTCATCAAAGGCAGCGCTATAGAGGACGCTCCGATAGTGCCTGCGGTGCCGAACAGGAATATAAACATCGACGTCATACTTGAGCTTATATCGAAGATGCATCTCCCGGATTTTAACCTGGATGCCGATCCACTGATGTACATTGCACGGTCTTTCGATGTGAACAAGCCCGGCTCTGACATAGAAAAATTGAGAGGCGGAGTCATCGGAGGCACTATAATAAGGGGCAAGCTTAAGGTAGGGGACACTATAAGCATATTGCCCGGACTGAGCAAGCAGAAAGGGAAGCACACCATATACTCGGAGATATTGACATTGATTGTAGGGATAAATACCGGCACAGACGACATAGAAGAAGCGCATCCCGGCGGTCTTATAGGCATAGCCACCCAGATGGACCCGGCGCTGACCAAGGCGGATTCGCTGGTGGGGATGGTGTTGGGCCATAAGGGAAAGATGCCGAAGGTGGTAGAAGAGATAAACGCAGCATACATTCCTCTAGAGCGTACTGACATACAGGTAAGCGGCTTCTCGAAAGACGAACCAATCGCCTTGAGCATAGGCACGGCGACCGTCCTATCTTATGTCTCTTCGTCAAAGAGAAACAGCGTAAAAATACGGTTCAGCCATCCTGTGCCAGTAGAGAAAGGGTTGAAGATGGCTGTGATGAGAAGGGTAAACCACAGGCTAAGGCTTACAGGATACGCTGTGATCGAGTAAGGATGGCCAACGATGAAAGAACTACTACAAAAGAACGGCGCAAAATGGCGGAGGCTGCTTCTGTATTGGACTACGGCAGCGATATGGGGTGCAATCGCGGTTCTTTTCCTGGCCTATTTTGTAATCCTAAACAGCACCTCTTTCATCTTCTATTCGATACTCGCCTTCTTTGCGCTCATCCCGATTATCATAGTCTACAGAGCATCCCTCAAATACATAATATACTTATCTATAATAACGATAGCGGCTGGATCAGTAGCATATACGAACATACTCGGCAAAATATTTCCGGAATACATAATCGGAATCCTGATAATCGAGCTAGTCCAGACAAGGCAGAGGTGGTTAGACGGCACCGGCTGGTCGATGCTCACGATAGCCATGTTCCTTCCTGCCATTCTCTATTCAGCAGGAGTGCAGTCAAGTCAAACGCTGTCGACGAACATAGCGATAATAGGATATTACCTATTGATAGTCGGAACGATCGGAATGATACTGCAGACCAGTCGCTATCTCGGAAAGGTTGGCTCTAAGGTAGCGAAAGGCGCAGCCCCTGCCTTCAAGTATCTGGCAGGCGCAGCAATAATTGGCGGCATAGTGATCCTTATCATGCCGATATGGCCTGCCCACTACGTCGAATCAGCGAACCTACCTTACATAAACCTCACAATCGCAAATTATTCGGGACCAGGAAACTACTCGATACAGATGAACCTTACCAAGTATTCTAAATATCTCAACACAAACGTCACAAACATACGCCTAAGTTATGGCGGAGCCTCTTACGCCCACAGTGCGATAAAGTCCTACATATCAAGCTTAACTGTGTTCTATTCAAATGAGATAATTCTCTTTTCATACATAAACGCAAGCAAGAAGACCCGGCTTCCGCTAAGATTATACATACTGCCAGAAAACCAGACATACGGCTCAAACCTTTTGGAGCTGAACGGAACCGGGAAGCTGAATAGCACTGTGAACTACAAAGCCGTGAAAGCAATGGTTGGCAATTTTACAGGCAGTGGATTTACTGACATAAAAATCAGCTATACAGTGGGGGAGAACGCGACTTACACATCAATCCAGAACATCAGCATGATACCATACCTGCAGACCGAACCATTCTGTGCCGCGACTGCATACGCCAATATAAGATTAGATTACCATTCGAGTCTGCCTATAAATGCGTTTATGTTCAACCGCCAGAGCGAACTGCAGGCAGCGATGCTGAATTTGTCCAACAGCTATGCGAACTACACAGATACGTTCACAAGGTACGCAGATTCAGAGATGCTGCATGCAAGCAGCGGCGGATTCTCAACAACCCTGAACGACACATGCGCCGAGATTGCATTTGTATCCCAAAGGAACGCGAGCATATCTATCAACGAGACAGAAACCTACAAGAAACAGGTCGAGATGGCTAGAGAGGCAATGACATACAATGATTCAAGGATAATAAAGCAAGAATGGTTCTTGCCATCCGGAGTCTCATATCTGAATTCCATCTATGCCAGCATGACAAACAAAAGCGCACAATCATCATAATGCGCTCTTGTAGCGCCTGTCGTTGCTAGGCTTAAACCCGAAATAGGATAGCACTGTCGGATTTATCTGATAAACATAGAGTGCGTGGCGCTTTTTTGGCTTGCGGCCAGACGTGTAGTCTATTGCGCCGAAGATTCCCTCGTTCATGTGGTCTCCGCGTTTTGCCATTTCTGGCTTCATGAACAGGCCTCCGCTTTTGAGGTAGCCGAACACATCTATGAAATAGCCTTTCTTTATCTCGACCATTATGTCTGGCGCTATAAACAGCTTTGTGCCCTCGTAGTACTCGTCAGCGTCAAATGCTCTTACCATAAGCCTATTTCCGTTCTCGTCCTTTATCTGCATGAACTTCCTCACTAACTCTGTTTTCAGTCTCTTTTTCTTCTCTGCGCTTACAATCCCGTTGTCGAAACGTCTGTCGTTTATGTAAATCGCGCACACTGTCCAGTTGGATATGCTGCTGAACGCCAAAGTCCTATCCATATCAAAATCGAAATCATGGATGCGCGTATAATCTTCGCCAGATGACGCCGCCAGAAACTTGCTGAGCGTGCCCTTGGCTATGCTCTTGCCTACATTTGGAAGCTTGTCATAGACCTTCCTTAACTTGCTCCCTATAATACGCTCCCTTATCATGTACTTGGCTCTGCCGCTGCTTCCCGCAGTCTCTTTGTTCTGCGCTTCTATCTCGGGTTTTAACGATGCATACCTATTGTTTATGAGCCATGCGTTCATCAGGAACTTGCTCTTTATCGGCTGGGCACCATGGTCAGATGCGAGCAGCACCAAAGCGCCTTCCTTCTGCGCCCTGGCATCCACCCACTCCAAGAACCTCGAGATTTCCTGGTAAAGCGGCAAAACGTAGTTCTTCCATTCAGGCAGATTCAAAGAGAAGTGCTGTATCCTGTCTGTCTCGGTAAAGCATATAAACGAGAAGTCGTATCTATTCTTATCTATCAAGTGTTTGCTGAACTCGCCCCTCCTTCTTATGCTATCGACGTAAACCTTCGATGCCTCTGCAAGGCTCATCTCCTTGCTCTTTATCTTCTTCTCTATGTTTGGCTCTCCATCGAATCCATACCGTTTTGCAGTCTTCCTTATCTCATCAGAACTGAACTTCGGCGGCAGGGGGAAGCCTGTCATCATGTCCACATTCTTGCTTTTCGGAAGGCGTACTGCCATTGCGGGAGTCACCAGAAGAGATCTGAGATCACTGCGCCCCATCACCTCCCAGAACGGCTCGCAAAGGTCAGGGTCGTAGTAAGCAACCTCTTTGGTGTAATTAGACTTGAGCGTAAAGAAGTCAGGGATTCCATGCACTCCTGGCCTTACTCCAGTATACATGCTAGGCCAAGATGGTCCGGTCATTGGCGGGAGTGTAGACTCTAGCTCCGTAAGGACACCGGTCTCGAAGAACTTTGCAAAACCCTTCATCTTATATTTTGCATAGTTATCCTTGATTATCCAAAGGGGTGCAGCGTCGATTCCTATAAGATAGAGTTTTTTTCGGTCCATCATATCACTTTACTATGCCAAAGCCCACAAACCTCTCCTTATCATAAATCGTGAATCTCCCTATCTCTTCCGATATGGAAAAAGGCTCTACGCAAATTGGTTCTTTGAGCCTGATTACCGCTTCGCCGGCCTCAAGCGGTCTTATCACAGAGCTCTTTTTTGGTTTTCCGTCTGATGTGTCTATCTCTGCGCGCACATTTATCACGCAGTTATGGTCTGCACCGTTTACCCTTATCTTTCCTTTCTTTGGCAGCCTGTCCACGCTGAATATGAGCGCATTTAGCTCTCTTTTTCCGTCTATCACGTTATCTGCAGTGCAACCGACCATACCCCTGAGGTTTGTTTTTGGCTCAGGCGCAAGCACGAAAGCAGCGTTCTCGCCGCGCTTGGCCACCAAAGCCATTCTCCCTTTTATGAATATGGTCTCGACGGAAAATCTCCTTCTGATAGGAGAAACCGCTATCTTTTCGCCCCTTCGTATATTGCCGCTTGCCAGCTTGCCTATGTAAGCCCTCTTTCCTCCTGCATCTATGCTTCCTTGGAAGATAAAGCGCACAGGCTCATGTGCGAGCTTTCTGCTGACTGACAGTTCTGCCAATATATCCAAGAGCGGTCTGCCTTTATACCATTGCATCTTTTTAGAACAGGCAACTATATTCTCGCCTGTGTAAGCTGAAACCGGCACAAAAAATATGGAATCTCCGCCGAACCCTATTACTTTCAAGAAAGAACCAAGTTCGGTAGATATAGAATCAAATATGCCCCTATCGTAATCTACTGTATCCATCTTATTCACGCAGACAGCAATGCTTCTTATCCCCATCATCTTTGCAATGAAGAGATGACGTTTTGTCTGCGGACTTATCCCTTCTCCTGATTTGGCAGACACTACAAGTATGGCGAAGCGGGCGTGCGATGCTCCGCTTATCATGTTCTTTATCAGTTCTTCGTGACCTGGGACATCTATGAACTCAAAACCCTTCCCTTTATATTTTATCTGCGCACGTGTAGTATCTATTGTCATCGCGTCTTCTTGCTCCTCCTCGAAGCTATCGAGCAGGAATCCTGGTTCGAAAGCCCTCCCAAGCCTTTTGCTCATCGCCTTCGCGCTTTCGATTCTGGCCTTTGTTACTGACTTTGTAAGTATGAGGATATTGCCTATCAAGGTTGATTTTCCATGATCCTTGTGCCCGAGAAGGGTCACCTCGTTTATTATCATCGTAATGCCTTTTACAAGTAACCAAGAGATCTGAGTTTCTCCATGATATACGCCTTTTCCTTGTCCTGCTCGCGGCCAGATCTCTCCTCTACCTTGGTTGATTCAAGTTCCTTTATTATGGAGTCTATGCTCTTGGCATTGGACCTTATCGGCACAGTGCAGTGCGTGCATCCCAAACTTCTATACCTATATCCATTGTTCGAGTAATACAATGGATTGATCGGGACATTGTTCTTCTTTATGTAAGACCAGATGTCTATTTCGTTCCAGTCAAGAAGGGGGTGCACCCTAAGATGCCCCTTCTTGTCGAGTTTGGAGGAGTAGCTGTTCCACACCTCTGCCGGCTGATCCTTATAATTCCATTTGAAGTTCCTGTCTCTGGGGCTTATGTATCTCTCTTTTGCGCGTACAGCATGTTCGTCCCTGCGTATAGAGACGATGAGCGCCTCGAACCCATATTCATTAAGGACTTTTTTTAAAGCGACGGTCTTGTTCGAGCCGCAGCAGCTGTATCCTGATATCTCCGGCTTTATCTTGCTTTTTGCGACTATGACTTCCATTCCCCACTTCTCGGCGAGATCGTTTCTGAACTTGTAGCTCTCGGGGAAATCGATTCCGTTGTCTATGTGTATGACAGGGAACGGGATCTTTCCAAGAAACGCCTTTCTTGCTATCGCAAGCATGGCTGTAGAGTCTTTTCCCATGCTCCACATCGCCGCCATCTTATTGAAGCGGGATTTGGCCTCCCTTATTACATATATGCTCTTCTCTTCAAGCTCGTTGATGTTTTGTTTTATCATGATAAGACCTACTAAATTTTCCGCGGTTTCTGAACTAGGTCCTTAAAGAAATGAAGGGCTCCTTCGAAGTTTCCTTTATCTTTCACAAAAAGCGGGAACTCGCAGATAAGCCTGTTCCTCGAGTTCCACACTCTCACAGAAGACTTCGCAAGATCGTTGGAGTCCTTTATGCCTCCTTTTGAATACATTACCTCATAATACTTTGCGCCCTCCATCTTCAAAAAGGTAGGGACTTTGGACCAGTTATCCCTAGTCGGGCTCTTCGCGAGCATCTTTCCGAAATCCATATTGGAACTTTTGTTCTCTTTCATAGGAATCTACTTCGCGTTGTCTATATACCCAAGGGCCTTCAGCCTTTCGATTATCGTGCTATCCTCCCTTCTCTTTCCGGTTCTATTGCCCTTGCCAGACATTTCCATATCTGCCACCGTCTCTCTTAGCACGTATGTCACATAATCGGATACGGAAGAGAATCCTGTGCCATCTATCCTCTTTTTTATCCTGGCGAAAAGCGCAGAAGGGATGGTTATGGTAGTATATCTCCTTTTAGTTACTGCTTTTATGCTCAAGGTATCACATATATTATAATGTCACTACATTATAATACATAAAAAGATATATAAGCATTGCTAATCGGACTAAGAGTTCAAAATTTGTTGCTACAAGGATAATATAAGCACATATTTGTAAGACCGTTATCACGGTGCGCTGTAACCACTCTCCCAGTTGGAAGTGAAGACCACGTTGGTAGGAACGCCGTTGTTGCCGTTGCCGCTGTAGTCGTTGGAGTTCCCGTTGAGGGGCCACCAGCCAACGAGGTTCTGAATGTCTACAGGTGCACCGCCTATTCCTTCGGCATAGAGTGTATTTATTGCACTTGAAGATAGGGAAGTGTTGTAGATTTGGATGTTTGTTATTTGTCCAGCGTAATAAGGAAGAGCACAGCAGTATTCCCCGAATATTAATTCAGGTCCTCCATATTGCACGTAGTTCTCGACCATGTAACCGTTGGGAAGAACCGTATTGGCTGTTGTGCACTGGTTATTGTAGCACGCGGTTGTAATAAGATTTGTACCTGAAAGCTGGGATTCCGCAGTCAGCATATACCACTTATCAAGCACGAGCACATATGGCGTATAGGTTCCAACACCACCAACAGCGTTGCACGCGGAGCTCCCGCTGGCGGAAATCTGCTGATACCACTGGTTCAAGCCTGCTGCATAAGTACTGCCGGAGCCGGATAGGGTTGAACCGCTAATGCAACCGTTGGCTTCTATAATCGTAGTAAGAGTGGAACCCGGAAGACTAGTGTCCTTAAACCACGCGGTAATTGTCCACGGGCCGCCGCCCCATGTGGTATCAATACTTTGAGAAGGACTGACTATAATCCTGCTATTGGGGGTGTTTGAGATCGATGCCACATACTGTGGTATCTCGTCGGTGGTGCATGTCGGTCCCACCGCAGAAACGAACAGGTTGCTGCCCGGTCCATTCGGTCTTAGTATCTGGCAGCTTCCCGGACTTGCTTTCGGGGAGAACGTGTATGGATTGAAGAGGTTGAGGGAGAAGAACGCTACCAGTACTATTGCGATGATGAGTATCGCCCATCCGTATGTCATCAGATATTCCATCGCAGATTGCGATTTCAGCCCTACTTTTTCGTCTTTAGAATGAGTTATCTTCCGGCGTGGGTTTTCTGGTGTGTGTGTGTGTGTGTGTGTGTGTCACGCTGCCGGGGTTCTGCGAACCCTCTGAAACCCGTCCCAGCACAATCTCAAACATGTTCTCACACCATTAATGTAGTACGAGTTTAATAACTGTTTGTTTTTGAAAATCGCTCCGGCCGATGGTAATAAAGAGGAGAACAAATAAGCAAACCAGCGGCATCGAAAACACGGAAGTTATGTAGTGCAATGCTCCGTCCATGTCATCGAAACCGCGGGCAAAGATCATACTCGAAACCGCCCAAAATTCTCACGTGGGCGTTTCCTCATTACCTTACAAATCTTAGAATGTTCCAATCGTGCTGCAGCAATGTGAAAGAATCCGCCGCGCTTTTATCCGGAAAAGCTAAGGATTTAGTTCGTCACCTGAATTTCCCCGTCTAAGCAATTCCCTGACTCCCCTAACGGCATTTCTGATCTTCAGATTATCGGCTTCAGCGCCAGAGGTCTGAGAGAGGAAAATGGACCTGATAGAGCTACCTGTGCCATCCCTCTGTCCTTCCAGAAAGTAAAACATATTCTCGGCGACCGTTTCAGCACCAACTTGGTCTTCACACCGTTTGGATATCATAGATCCATCTTTTGTGTAAGCTGCAACATCTGTGACCGTTGCCCCAAATATAATTCTCTCACAGCTTACTGTCACAATTACGTTGCCTGCCTCCCCACAATATTCCTCCAATTGGCGAAATCTACTGCCCTCCTTAGTATACTGCCAAGTTTTAACCCGTTGTGCAAGCTTTACAACTTCCTCTATATTTAGCCTCTCAATCTTTTCTCTCCCAAGGTTGTGCTGCGGCAAACGCTTCAACTCCGTTATCTTGGGAATTGGTTGTTTTGGGATGAATGCCACTCTGTCCACCGGATCGCCGTTATCGTATACATACATTCAATTTGATGAAGTTTGTCATTCTGTCCGCCGGGATGCGTTCAGAATACTTCTCCGACCACTGCAGTTATGCCTCCCTTCAGGCTATGGCTTCTTATCGCATGCTGTTTCTTCAAGAACTTGCTTATAAAACCTGATGTGTTCCCATGGTAGCATATCAATACGCATCCATCCAGCTGCTTTAGCCCTTCCTTGTCCATATAGACTATCTCCTCAGGGTCCTTCTTGGAGAAAGATTCCGCATCAAGTCCAAGCAGTTCCGAGATATAGCTTACCGGTTCTCTCCCTAGCCAGATTAGGGACTTATTCTCTCTCTTGCTTATCTCTACAGCTTCCTTAAAATCCACTTCGTCAATGTCCGAGTTCCTCATTTAATGCGCCTGACTACCATGAGATATATCAAATATATAAAGTTTGCTAGGTATTCCATCTATATTGTCCGTCTAGGTGGAAATCATGCATTTTATAGCCTCTATCCTCATGGACCCGGAGCTCGGAAGAACGGTGGGGAAGAAAAGCAGCGAGAACAGCATAATCTACTACAATGGCAGCTATTTAGGAAATCACATAACAGCGCTCTCGCCGGCGTCGGTAGAAGATAAGATACATGCAATGTGCGAATCGATAATCCTATCAGATATGGTCGTTGTTTCTACCAAGAGGATTGATAAATACCTGGCGGAAGCGCTGCTTGCCTGCTCTATTACAGATAAGGAGATTGTGATAACGAATGATAATGATATATCGGACTTAATAAGCGGCACGTCGCTCTCAGGCATCAAGGCCGTAGAGCCAGATTCACTGCCATATATAATCACATCAAGCCAACGAATGAACAAAGGAACAGAGACTAGGATAGACATAGACAAAGCGTTTGTGGTAAAGGGAATTGGAACCGTGCTTCTCGGCATAGTGAAATCTGGGACAGTGTCTGTTCACGATAAACTCATATCGAGTTCATCAGGAACGGAAGTAACGATAAGATCGATACAGTCAAATGATGTTGACATAGAAAGAGCTGAGGCAAACACCCGCGTCGGTATAGCCGTAAAAGGAATAGAGGCAGACCAGGTCGAAAAAGGCGACATACTGTCAGCGAAAAGGGTGGTTCCATGCAGAGAGATAGTGGCGAAGATCGATACAATAAAGATAAATAAGGAAGAGATACTCAAAGGAAAGGCGTATACATTTGTATCCAACTTCTCTTATACAACTGCTTATGTAGATTCTTTTGAGGACGATCACATCTCCTTAAAGCTGGACAGGCCACTTGCAGTCCAAACCGGAGATAACATCATGCTGGCCCGCGCGGCGATGCCAAGAATCTTCTGCTACGGCACCATACTGAACGCCAAATAAATTCACATCCCAAAAGGCATGATAAAAACGAGAAGGTTCCCGACAAACAAGGCGAGTATCACTCCCGCGAATATTGGGACCGCGAACGGTATCGCATTCCGGTAGACCGGGAGCTTGACCTCAGGGACCTTGGTCCTTAAATCGTCAAGCAATCCATTGGTCATAAGCCTGCCGAATTCCGGCACTTTCTCTTTGATGGCCGATACGGACGTCTTGTCCATAAGGTTTATCGCTATTATGTCCTCCTGATATATCTTGTTGGGTTTCTGGTAGGATATCATGGAAAGCGTCATTGGCCTTTCAAGCAATGTAATAAGCGCTACGCACACAATTGCTACTGTCATTATCGCGAATCCGATTGTGCTTATTCCATAGTATATGAGAAAGAGGAAGAAAAGCGAGTAAGCAACAAACGTGACCACGCTTCTGCGTATATCTCTTTTCTCGATCTTGGAAAGAAAGTCATGTCTGAGAATAGAATACGACTTCGGTATATAATAGAGCGGAACCATGACAAGTGCTACGATGCCGCTATCGATTATTACAGAGATTGCGAAAGGCATTCCTTGAAATAGCTGTGCCTGTAGCGGTATTATGTTCTGGATAGGGAGCACCAGTGATATAGCAGCAATCTCTATTACATCTGCAGCGCCAAGCTGCCCGATCTTATATACGACATATCCTACCGCAAGTATGGCTATTGCGATTCCCGCGCTCAAGAGCGCAGTGTAGAGGTTAAAGTATAAGATGGTCAGTACAGCCCCATATGCGAGGGTAGCATAAACAAACACTGTAGGTATGTCCCTATTATTGAATACGTCGAATAGCATGTATATTAGCGCTATCGCTATGATGCTGCCTAACCTTATATAAACAAGTTCCATTAGCACACAACGCCTAAACAAATCTATAAAACCTTTTATTACTTATACTTTATAACCTTTACATTTAGCTGGTATCCGAATGATAGACTACAAAGAAATTGAGGCGAAGTGGAGAAAAAGATGGGATGACGCAAAGATATTCGAGGCAGAGCCTGATAGCAGGCCCGGCTGCCTTGTGACTGCCGCATTTCCATATCTTAACATGCCTCTCCACATAGGGCACCTAAGGACATACGGGACAGCTGACTTATATGCAAGATATCTACGCTTCCGGGGGAAAAACGTCCTTTTTTCAATGGGATTCCACAAGACAGGGACTCCGACATTGGCTATCGCAAAGAGGATAAAATCGAATGACAGCGAGATATTCGATACGCTAAAGGCGTATGGTGTCCCAGAAGAAGACATTTCGAAACTTACCACGCCAGAAGCAGTAGCGGACTATTTCCATAAGATGATTGCCGAAGCGTTCAGACTTGGCGGATTGAGCATAGATTGGAGGAGAAGCTTCAGTTCCACCGACGATAAATTCAGCAAGATGGTCGAATGGCAGTTTGACATGTTAAAGAGGAAGGGATATCTAGTCACTGGCAAGTACATAATAGGCTGGTGCACAAATGAGGTGAATGCCGTCGGGCAGCACGATACAAAAGGGGATGTGAGCCCGGAGATAGAAGAAATGGCGGTCGTAGAGTTTAAGGATGAATCCACGGGAATTTATTACCCGTGCGCAACATACAGGCCGGAGACCGTCTCAGGAGTAACCAACCTATTCATTAACAGAGAGGAAAATTACGTAGTTGCAGAGCTTAACGGCAAAAAGGTGTACCTCGCAAAGAAATCAGCCGAAATACTAAAACTGCAGACCAAGATAACGGAGATCTCGGACGTTAAAGGCGGAGAATTAATAAACCACATTGCAGTGAATCCGATCAATTCAGAGCGCGTTCCGGTGCTGCATGGCATGTTTGTCAAACCGGATTTTGCTACGGGGGTAGTCATGTCAGTACCAGCACACGCGCCATTTGACTATGCCGCCCTTGAAAAGATGAGGGCTGAAGGGACCATCGGCCAGATAGAATACAAAAAGGTAATAAATCTTAAACTAGGGCCAGACCGTTCCAAGGTGCTGCTGTCGGCCGCCGAGATTCCGGCTCTTGCGTATCTTGAGTCACTGCATGCAGATTATAATGCAGATAGTGATGTGCTTGAATTAGCTACAAAGGCAGAGTACCTTGAGGAGCAAAAATTCGGTTTGATGGCTGACGGTGAGCATGACGGTATGCCGGTATCAGAAGCGAGAGAGGTAATAGCGCAAGAGATAAAAGAGAAGGGTCTTCTTGACACAATAAGCATGGTAAAGAATTATGGGCATGTCTACTGCAGATGCGGCACTAAGGTGGTGCCGAAGCTCGTGGAGGACCAATGGTTCATAAATTACGGCGATGAAAAGTGGAAAGAGGCTGTAAGAGAGCACATGAAGAAGATGAACATAGTTCCAACATCCACACTAAACGCCTTCAATTATGTGGTAGGTTGGCTTAACCTTAGGCCGGCAGAACGTGCGCAGGGGATGGGGACACGTTTTCCCCTCAACCCCAATCATATAATCGAGTCGCTTTCTGACTCCACGATATATCCAACGCTCTATACATATATCCACATCCTAGAGAACACGGGCATAAAAGCGGAACAACTAAAGCACGAGTTTTTCGATTACGTATATCTAGGAAACATCGACATCGATAAAGTAAGCGAAGCGACAGGCATCGATACGATAACAATCAAAAAGTGCAAAGAGCAGCTCGACTACTGGTACTCATTTACATCTAGACATTCCGGTACAGACCTGATATACAGCCACCTTGTCATGTACATGTTTAACCATGTCGGACTTCTGCCAAAAAGCCTATGGCCCAGCCAGATAGTCACGAATGGACTTGTCAACTATGAGGGAAAGAAGATGAGCAAAAGCGAGGGCAATGTGATTCCGATAAAAGAAGGGGCACAGAGAATAGGGGCCGACGTCCTAAGATTCATAGAGATAACGACCGGAGACCTAGATACAGAGGTAGTGTTTACTATGTCGGCTGCCGACAGCATAATCGGAAAGAACGAAGCGTTGATATCTGCCGTAGAAGACACTAAAACTATGGGCACAGGCGGTCTTTCCCACATCGATTATTGGCTCTATTCGAAACTTAACTTTAAAATAAAGGAGGCGACAAAGGCGATGGATGTGGTGTCTCTAAGACATGCATACATCATGATATATTACGAATCGATAAACGAGCTCAGACACTATCTGAATAGGGGCGGCAACAACCAAGCGGTCATGCAAGAGTTCTTGGAGAAGGTGTCGATAATGCTTTCCCCATCAATGCCTCACTTTGCCGATGAAATGTGGGCCAGATTAGGGCATGAAGGACTTATAGAATCGGAGCGCTGGCCTGTGGCCGATGAATCAATGATAGATGAATCCAGAATGGAGACAGAGGATAAGATTGAAAAGATAATATCGGATATAAATGATGTGATAAGGCTTACCGAGAAATCAAGGAGCGGGGCGATGCCGAAAGAGGCAAAGGTCATAGTTGCAGCACAATGGAAGCTGGAAGCGTATAACAACCTGGCAAAAGGTAGGAACATGAGAGAAGCGATAGAAAAGGGATATGGGGATGTGTCTAAAGAAGAGGTCTCGAAGTTTCTTTCCCAATTTACAAAAGGCATACAGCAGCTCAGAACGATGCGGCAGGCGAATCAGGAAGAGACCACAGCCCTGTTGAAAGACGAAGAAAGGCACATGACCGGGATTGTAGGCATACCAGTACACGTTGAATACGAGCCGAGTTCGGCATCGCCGAGAGCGCAGAGGGCCACGCCAGAAAGGCCGGCAATCGAGATATTATAGGGCCGTAAAAATGTTTATATATGTAATACTGCAATAGGCATATCGGTGGTAAGATGGAGAATCAAAAGGAAAATAAAAATACAAAATGTTCTGGATTTTTAAGGACAGTGGGAGCGACTGCATTAGCTGCCGGCATGGCAATATCAATAAGCAGCGTACCAGCGTATGCATATACGCAAGATGTATACCTTTCTTGTCCGAATGGCATACCTGTAAGCTCAGTAGAAGGAAAGATAATATCAGTTAACTGGGTTCCAGTTTCAGCAGCGCAGAGCACAAACCCGAATGTGCAGCAACAGCAGATGCGTAGAAGGCTTTATTTAGAGCGCCAACAGGCGCAATTACAGGCGCAAACCCAGAATCAAGCGAGGTATCAGAGTTATCAGAACGCGGGAGTCGGTGCTGCAATAGGGGGATTGCTTGGCGGAGGGGTAAGCGGTTCATACAGAGGCGGAGTCCTGGGCGCAGGAGTCGGCGCATTAGCCGGCATGTTTCTCGGCCATCAGCAAAACAGCGGCACAATTAATTATCCGAGGGGGTCGGGCAGCGGCTACCACACAAAGTACAATCCTGTGTACACTGTCTATACACATGGGCGTTACTTTCAATTAGGGAACCCGAGCGTTTCGGCAAACTACAATAGCCCATACAAAGTCGGCGAGATCGTAAAGGTCGAAAAACTCGGGAATGGCAATCTGTGCATGACTCCTAGCACATCGAACGGTATCGGATCTCTTCTCAGGAATCCCTCTCCCAAAAATTGATTAGCTTACCTTATTTGTGCAGTGTTATATTACTGTGCGGAGCATTCCAAAAGAAAGAGGCCAGAGAAGGGCCTTTAGGGCTAAAAACGTGTAACGGAGGGTTTATCTTGAGCAGGACGATAACCATAACTTTATATACGTTAATGCAAGAAAACCGCGACTTTTAAGTCGTGGATGAATTGCACTAGGTGTATACTGTAGCAAAGTATAAAAATATGCAATCCCCTGCTCCTATGTGGGTTCTCTCAAGGCTTATAGGTTCAGGATTTATCCTGATGCAAAGAGGCAGAAAGAGATAAACCAGCGCATAATACTTGCGCAGCGACTTTACAATAAGATTCTGGAGAGAGTAAAGGAAGAATACAGGAAGGGCGAAAAGTCAAAAGTGAATATGGCAACATTCAATAAATACATGCAAGAGTCAATAAACGAGGACAAAGATTTCCTGAAACTGTACTCACAGACACGTCAGGAAGTATTCATGAGGCTCATAAAAGCATATGCGAACTTCTTCAGGAGGGTAAAGGAGAAGAAACATGGAAAGAACACCAAGGTAGGTTTTCCACGCTTCAAATCGATTGACAGGTATTACAGTATAGTCTATCCGCAGGACAACGGTTCATTCTCAATAGAGAAGGAACGAAAGACAGACCTGCTCAGAGTTTCACGAATAGGTAGGATGAAGATAGATATGCACAGGCAGATGGAAGGTACGGTAAAGACGCTTACAATAAAGAAGGAATGCAGAAAGTACTACGCAATCTTCACTGCAACAAACGGGAATAACCCCACAGAAGTAAATGACATAAACCCGGTCGGCATCGACATGGGACTCAACAACTTCGTTGCATTGTCAGACGGCAAAACCATACAGAAACCCAAATTCTTCAAACAGAAAGAGAAAAGGATTGCAAAATGGCAGAGAATAGTTGCAAGAAGGAAAAAGGGTTCGAAGAGAAGGCAGACAGCAAAGGAGAAACTCCAAAAGGAGTGGAACAACGTGACAAACCAGTCAAACGACTTCATGCACAAACTGTCTGACAAGCTGGTCAATGAGGGTTACACTTCGTTTGCAGTAGAATCGCTGAACATACAGAACATGGAGAAGAACCACAGGCTTGCACAGTCAATCCAGAACGCTTCGTGGAACAGATTCATAAGCATGCTCTCATACAAGGCTGAAAGTGCCGGTATGGGATTCGTAACAGTACCTGCAAAGGATACTACACAGGAGTGCAACAGATGCGGCAGCGTGAAGAAAGATAAAGATAAACTCACGCTCGAAGACCGTATTTACAACTGCAGCGCATGCGGTCTCACGATGGACCGGGATGTAAACGCATCGATGAACATACTCAAAAGAGGTAGGGCAGGGCTTGCCCGAACTAACGCTCAGGGAGATATTTGCCTCTACCATTCAACAGGAAGGGCAAGCAGTGTCGAGGAACTGAGAACATACTCCGCAGTACCTACGGAGGAAGCCCCTACCTTTAGGTAGGGGAGGAGGTCACTATGCTCTCACAGGAAAACATAAAGGGCTAAAAACTCTTTCTAACAAGAACATATGTTCTTCATTACAATAAGCCCTAATGGTTTTTATGGCAAAGAAACAAGAGAAAGGCACGACCTCGGCTGCGATAAGCATACCTGATAAGCTTATCGATCAGGTAATAGGCCAAGATAATGCCGTCAGGATTATCAAGAAGGCTGCGAAGCAGAGAAGGAACGTTCTGCTCATAGGCGATCCTGGAATCGGCAAAACTATGCTGGCGCAGGCCATGGCAGAGCTTCTGCCTGCCACAGAGCTTGAGGACATACTTGTCTATAGAAACCAGAACGACGAAAATCAGCCGGTAATAAAGAGCGTAAAGACATACCCAACACAAGAGGCATTCAACGCAGGAGGGGACGGTCAGGGTAGGCACGAGGTGCAGAAGGCAAGGATGAACAACCGTATTCCGTTCAGCAGCTCCGGTTCTATAGTGACCCCTATAATAATAGCCATCGTCATCATAATAATAGGATTATCGTTCAGCGGCCTGATAAAAGGTTATGACCTTATTGTGCTCTCAGCTCTACTTCTCGGAATAATGGTTTTCGGCTCGGCGGCATTGTTCGTAGGCACTATGACAAGGAGGGGCGGATTCCCGGGAATTGGACTCATGGACGAGCCAAAGTTGATAGTGGATAATTCGAACAGGAAGAGCGCGCCTTTCATAGACTCGACCGGCGCGCGCGCCGGCTCCCTTTTCGGTGATGTGAGGCATGATCCTCTGCAAACAGGTGGGCTTGGCACCCCTGCCCATCTCCGGGTAGAGGGCGGCAGCATACACAAAGCGAACCACGGAGTACTTTTCATAGATGAGATAGCTAGCATGGATCCGAGATCGCAGCAGGAGATACTTACCGCTATGCAGGAGAAAAGATACCCTATTACGGGGCAGAGCGAGATGAGTTCTGGCGCGCTCGTCAGGACAGAGCCAGTGCCCTGCGATTTCATACTCGTCGCAGCAGGAAACCTGCAAGATATAACTCGGATGCATCCGGCTCTGAGGTCTAGGATAAGAGGCTACGGATATGAGGTGTATATGGAGTCGACGATGCCCGACACAAAACGCAACAGGGAGCTCCTCGGGCAGTTTGTCGCGCAGGAGATAAAGAAGGACAAGAAGATACCCGATTTCGACGGATCCGCGATAGAAGAGATAATTGAAGAAGCTAAGAGAAGATCAGGCAGGAAGGGCAGGCTCTCCCTTGTCTTAAGGGACCTGGGCGGCCTTGTGAGAGCAGCAGGAGACATCGCTGTAGAAGAAGGCAAAAAGACGGTCACAAAAGTCGAGGTTGTAAAAGCGAAAGTACTGGCAGACAGCATCGAGACGCAGGTCGTACGCAGCACTGTTGAGAACATAAAGGATTACAAGGTGTTTGTGAACAGAGGCTACAAAGTGGGCAGAGTCAACGGACTTGCCGTACTGGGTGGAAGCATAACTGCTTCAGGCATAATATTGCCGATAGTGGCGGAAGTCACACCTGCCAGTTCGAAGTACGAAGGAAAGTTCATACCTACCGGCAAGCTTGGAAAGATAGCGAGCGAGGCGGTAAAGAACGTGAGTGCAATAATAAAGAAACATATGGGCAAGGATGTCTCGAACTTCGACATGCATGTACAGTTCCTACAGACATATCAAGGGGTGGAAGGCGATAGTGCAAGCATATCCGTGGCGATAAGCATCCTCTCAGCCATGGAAAACTTACCCATAGACCAGAACATAGCTATGACAGGCTCTCTATCGATAAGGGGTGAAGTCCTTCCGGTTGGGGGGGTCACAAGCAAGGTAGAAGCTGCAGTCAGCGCTGGAATAAGGAAGGTATTGATACCAGCATCGAATGTAGGCGATGTCTACCTAAGCAAAGACTCCCTAAAAAAGGTAAAAATAATACCGGCCAAGAGCTTCGCGGACGTGATAAGGGCTTCTATAAAGAAGTCGAAGAAAAGAGACGCGATAATAAAGGAGCTCATAAGCAGTCAGAGGTGAGCGTATGGAGAAGAAGCCGGAGCCTGACCAAAAAAAGGTAAAGGTGAAACTAGAGGATTTCGGGAAGGGAATAACAACCGAGATAAAAGCGGTAAAGAACCCGAGCTTCAAGGTCACGACACGTACAAGGTCGAACATCATATACGACAAGAAGGCAGGATTCCTAAGACTGGGCGGCAACACCGAGGATCACTCATTCATCAACATCTCGCAATCGAAGAGGTTCATGCAGACCGTTGCCATCGCAGCCAAATGCCATAGTTTCCTTGAGCAGAACCTCCATACCTCAATAAGGGGTCTTTTCTATCAGCTAAAGTACTCCCTTGGAGACGAGATAGACGAGAACCTTTTCAACGAGCAGACAGAGTCGAATCCGCTGATAGAAGACCTTGAAGTAGCGCTTAGTGCGCGCAGGGAATCGCTGAATCTCAATGCCAACAGGAAGGGCGTACTGGTCGGAAATATGCGTGTGATAGACAAGTTCGGTGATGGTGCAGAGATAGACATGAGCAAGATGGGGAGGAGCGGATGGTCGATACCGAGCGATGTCGATAACGATATTGAGTTTACAGACATAAAAGCGAAGTATGTGCTGGTGGTGGAGAAGGATGCGCTTTGGGTGAGGCTGAACGAGGACGGTTTCTGGAAAAAGGAGAACTGCATACTTATGTCAACAATAGGGCAAGCTGCAAGGGGAGCCAGGCGCATGATAAGGAAGTTCGCCGACATGGGTCTTCCAATATATGTCTTCAATGATGGGGATGTTTGGGGATGGTACATATATTGGACGATAAAGACAGGAAGCATGAACCTGGCGTACATAGGGAGAGACATAGCTACGCCAGAGGCGCGCTTCCTTGGTGTCACCATATCAGACCTGGAAAGGTATGACTTCCTGAAGAGCATGACAATGAAGGCGACAGAGTTCGATCTGAAAAGGGCGCAGGAGATGCTAAACTACCCATGGATAAACCAACACAAGGAGTGGGTGGATGAACTGAAGCTGGTCATAAAGACCAAGCTCAAACTTGAACAGGACTCGCTGCAGGGACCAAGGCTCACGTTCGTAGACGATTACATAAAAGAGAAGATAAATGGGAAACTTTACCTTCCGTAAAGTCAATGGAGTTTGGTGTCATTCAGGTACGCGTAAGATTTCTTATCCGTTATTGTCGTGTCTATCATGTGTATCTCATCCATCATGGTTTTGTTGAAGACTCCTGTGAGCTCAGATCTGTATATTATAGAACGGGAGAAGTCTGCGGCAGAAAGGTCGCCCTCAATCCTTGATTTTCTGATAATCGAATCCCGAAAGTCTACGCCCTTGAGGTTCCCTGTTATATAGGCGCAATCAATCCCAGAGCCATTCAGCATAGAGCGAGGTATTTCTACATTGCTTAGCCATGCGCCTTTTAGGTTCGCATAGCTTAGGTCTATGCCTGCGCACTTGAGGTTGTAGATATACACCCCAGAGAAATCTTTTGATTTATTCCTAAGCAAGGCTTCAATGAACTCGTCTCCTGAGAGTGCACGCCTCGCCGCATACTTAGTGGATTTTGCGTCAAGGCCATTCTTAGAATAATCTTCTCTCATAAGCCTAAAAATAAATTCGAAGTCGAGAACTTCACGTTTCTTATCTGTTTTCATAATCAACAAACCCTAATCAGAACTTCAATATTATACAGCATAATTGTCACGCTTACACTACACTGATGCTGACTCTCTTCTTTATAGAGTTCATTATGTGATCATAGTCATTGAAGTGTGCGGTGGTAGTTATAGTCAAAGTGTAATCTCCCTTGTCCGCGTCTAAAGCGTTCATTACCTGTACCTTCTGCTCCCTTTCCTCGCCTGGTTTTAAGCTTCCGAGCCTGATCTCCTTTACTCTGCTTAACCCGACGTTTTCGAAGCTCAGTTTTTGCGGCAGTTCTACAGACAAAGAGGTCATTAGCTCCTCCTTGCTCGCGTTCTTTACCTTCAAGAAAAGAGTCGCAGAGCTTTTCCTTCCGGCGAAGAGTTTATATGGCACGACCTCAAATGATAGCAGATATGGGAGTCGTCCATTTCCCATCACATTCTTCCCTCTTCCAAAAACACTAAACTTGACCATATTATCACCTTTATACTTCTTAACAAATACTTTTATATTTATCTTGAGTATAATAGGCGGATGCAAACAGCACCCAACTACTTTAAAGTGAGGCGTTTGCCGATAAAATACAATCTTACTAGGTTTGATGTTCTTGCAGATAAAATACATAAACTATCTTTGCACGACAACAAGGAGAGAATATTTGGGATGCAAGAGAAAGGCAGCGTGGCAGACGCAGAAACAATCAGAAAGATAGCAATCATAGTTTCATCTATGACCTCGTCCCATTCATGGCAGACATACAAGAGCATATCCAAACAGTCCGACGAACTTAACTCGGCAAACGTAAAGGAGGAATATAACGAAGCCGTAAAGGAGAGGTGGAAGCAGGTTACTCCATCGGATATTAACGAGCTGGCAAACCTGAACATAAGTGATTCTGTATTCCACAGATGGCTCTTTTTTAATGTACCCTGGACAGAACACAACGCCTATAAGCGCGCATGGCTCTCCCTGAAAAAGGAAATGGAGATGCCCAAGGACTATACGGAAAAGACATGATACTTCCGCTAATCTACGAGAGTATACCCAACACTGTATTTTTACGTCTAGGAAAGGTTTTTATATTAGCGGAACTGGGCGCTTCCTTTTTGTAAAATTTACCGCTTGAAGTATTTATAAAATATAACTATCAAATAGTAGCCAAGGGGATCAAATGGCTGCTATTATGGTTGTGAAACGAGATGGAAAGGTCGTGCCTTTCGAGGAAGGCAAGATACGGGAGGCGATATTCAAGGCTTATTCTAGCGTCTATATGCATAGGCAGGAAGAGCTAAATATGAAGGAGGCAGCGCTGGCTGCAGATAAGGTTGTAGAGATACTTGGCACTGGCCAGGAAGAGATGCATGTAGAGCAGATACAGGACATGGTGGAGAAGGCACTAATGGGGATAGACCCGAATGTCGCAAAGACCTACATTCTTTACAGGCAGAAACGCGCAGAGATAAGGAACTTCAGAGCATCACTAGGCATAAAGACTGACGGGCTTAAGATGCCTATAAATTCACTGATGGTGCTAGCAGCGAGATACCTTCTCAAGGACCAAAATGGCAAGATAATAGAAGGTCCGAACGAACTATTCACAAGGGTATCGCGTACGCTTGCAGAAGTAGAGCGGAATTACGGCAAGAGCGAGGAACAAATCCGTGAAATAGAGCAGCAGTTCTACGACTCGATGATAAATTTTAGGTTTATGCCAAACTCGCCGACTTTGATGAATGCGGGTGGTCCGCTCGGCCAGCTCAGTGCATGTTTTGTGTTGCCGGTTGGAGACTCAATCCCGGAAATATTTGATTCGGTGAAGAACGCCGCCATAGTGCATCAGACCGGCGGCGGCACAGGCTTCGCGTTTTCAAGGCTCAGACCTTCGATGGATGTTGTAAGGAGTACGGGGGGAGTGGCATCGGGTCCAGTCTCCTTCATGAAGGTGTTTGACTCTGCCACAGAGCAGATAAAACAAGGCGGCAAAAGGCGCGGCGCGAATATGGCCATACTTCGGATTGACCACCCAGACATACTTGATTTTATCGTGCTTAAAGAACATGAGGGCACATTGAAAAACTTCAATATCTCTGTGGCAGTCACAGAGGAATTCATGGATGCGCTCAAGAGGAACGGGGACTACAATCTCCTAAATCCGCATACGAAAAAACATACCGGAAAACTCAATGCAAGGGCAGTATGGAACCTGATTGTCACTATGGCATGGAAGACTGGAGACCCTGGCGTAGTTTTCATAGATAGGATAAACTCGAGCTACGCAAATCCTGTGCCTTCATACGGTCCAATAGAATCAACGAACCCATGCGGGGAGCAGCCGCTCTACCCCTACGACTCCTGTAATTTAGGGTCGATAAATCTGGCACAGATGGTGGATGAGAAAGGAGGACACGCAGAGATAAACTGGGAACGCCTTGAAGATACGATAAAGATGGGAATAAGGTTCCTTGACAATGTGATAGATGCGAACAGGTACCCTCTTCCAGAAATAGAGAAGGTAAGTAAATCAATAAGGAGGATAGGCCTAGGGGTTATGGGATGGGCAGATATGCTCATAAAACTTGGAATAAGGTACGATACTAACGAGGCGGTCCTATTAGCAGAGCAAGTGATGTCGTTCATAACAAAGAAGGGCAGGAAGATGAGCGAAGAGCTTGCAGTAGAGAGGGGACCGTTCCCAGAGTTCAATAACAGTATATGGTACAAACTGGGATATAAACCGCTCAGGAACTCAACTGTGACGACAATAGCCCCGACCGGCACGATAAGCATCATATCAGGGGGAGCTTCACAGGGAATCGAGCCGATATTCTCTGTAGTGTATATGAGGAACGTGCAGTCGAGCCTGGGATACAATCTAATAGAAGTGGACAACGAATTTGAGAAGATGGCGTTAGAGATGGGATTCTATTCAGAGGAGCTTATGAAAAAGCTTGCGGGAAGGACGTCAATACAGGATGTGGAAGAGATACCCGATAGGGCAAGAAAGCTGTTTGTTACCGCATACGATATACCGTCAGAATGGCATGTTAAAATGCAGGCTGCGTTCCAGAAGTACACGGACAATGCCGTCTCAAAGACGATAAACTTCCCAAGCTGGGCGACCCCGCAGGATATAGAGAAGGCATACACATCGGCATACGACCTTGGCTGTAAAGGGATAACGGTATACAGGGACAGCAGCAAGAGTGTACAGGTGCTTCAGCCGGTCGAACGCCAAAGCAAGATAACAGAGGCCAGGGCACAGCACTTCCAGAAGGAAGAGAAGAACATGACTGTGGATGAGATAAGGACGAACGCAGGCAACTATGTGCTCTCAGTGCCTAATGAGATCAGATGTCCTGAGTGTTCTGCGGCAATGATAGCCGAGTCAGGATGCTACACTTGCACATCCTGCGGATACAGCAAATGCGGATAGTTGATTTTCGCGCGTGAGCTAAAATCATTTGGTAAGGACCTTGCATCCTCCTTTCTCTACCTCAACCTCGGCCTCATGCTGTGATACTATTCCGTCTCCAAGCTCTATGAGCATGGGGTGTCCCTCGACAGCTCCAGCTCGCTCCAACTCCCTTACCGCCGCGTAAAGTTCGAACTTTGAACCAATTGCATCACCAAACCACCGCAAGGCGAACGGCTCTGTCCATCCCATCTCTATTATCTTGTTAAGCATCGCGCGTGAGCCGCTTGACCTAGTTTGTACTGGATATCTTATGCTGTATATCTCTACAATGTCGCTGTTGCCTACGAATCCCCTTCCGTTATGCGATGCGAAAGGCTCGATAGCTATCACATCTCCTTCTTCAAGCACAGTTGTATCTCCGTTGTCGAAATTAGGTATGAATGGTTCAGAATGAAGGTCATGCACTTTAACTCCATGCCCTCCTAGGTTCCTTATCGGTAAGAGGCCCATGTCTGATATCGTTTTAGATATCACTTTGCCTATGTCCTTGACCATCGTGCCTGCCCTTACTGTAGATATAGCGGCGTTCAGTGCGTTCTCTGTAGCCTCAAGTAACTTCTGGTAATTGCCAGACAAGTCTACTGTAGTAGCGCAATCTCCAAGCACACCTTTTTTGCCGACACCAAAATCTACCTTTACCACATCTGATGAAAGGAAGATCTTTTCGTCTGAGAGAGTTGGGGTGTAGTGCGCTGCCTCCTTCCCTACTGATAGATTTAAGGGGAAAGCGATGTCAAAGCCGTTCTCTCTCGCATAATTCTCTATAGAATCAGCCACTTCTATCAGCTTTACTCCCTCTTTTACCATTTCCCTTGCTTTCTGCAAGGCCTTGAAGGAGAACATTCCTACCTCATCTCTGAGCCCTTTCTCTTCCTCCTCATCCAGTTCCTCATGTTCGTGCTCATGATCCTCCCCATCTTCTTCCTCTAAATCTTCTATGTTATCGTTTTCCATGGAATTACCTACTGTCATAATCTTTGCTGTTTACCTAAACCTTTTACCTCATCTTCATTAAATCCTATCTCTTTAAGTATCCTCATAGTGGCGGGGATAAGCTGGTTGTTTATATAGTATTCAGCATCGTAATCTTTCGCAAACTCTGTCAGCATTGCTTTCTCTGATATCGTGCTCCCATGTTTTGTTATCACATAGCTTATTACCGAATTCTCTAGGTCAGACCTGCTTTTTAGACCCTTCTCTATTGCCGTCCTCACAGCCATTACCTCCGGGGATTTGGTGTCATAGCTATCAATACCTTTCCGAAGTTGAGTCCTAATGGAAAGATCTTCTATCGGCATCTCTCCAGATCTCAGTTTCATAATCATCTCCTTGACTATACCAACAGCCATCTCTTTGTTGCCATCCATAAGTATAGCCTCAAGTACTCTTTTCTGCGTCTCGCGCGCGACTCTGGACCAATCCCTCCTCACAAGCTCAAATCCCCTTATCTTTATGTACCCGTCGTAAGATATGAGGGCATATTTCTTCTTCGCGCCAGTAACGCTCTGTTCCGTCTTTTTGCCTACGAATATCCCTCTCTTATAGAAATCCTCCAGTTCAAGATTCATAGACTCTGGTAATCCTTCATTGAACTCCCCCACAAAGCGGATAGCATCCTCTCGGCTCTTCTCGTTGAGCAGCATCACGATCGAATCAGTGTCACCGTATATGACTTTGAAGCCCGCTCGTTCAGTACTGCTTATCGTGTCTTGTATGTATTGGCGGCCGTATGCTGTGGTGCTCGATGCGCATTCTCTTGAGTACCACCTTGACCTAGCGTATCCTAAATATCCATAGAACGAGTTTGCGATAATCTTCAATGCCTGGGACCTTGCCCCCAAAGCTATATTGTCCTTGTCTTTCTTGTACATCTTCTTGACCTCCGCCCTCGCATCCAACATTATACGCAGTATCGTAGGCGTTATCGACTTCCTGTCCTTTGAGAACTTGTAGCCGAGCGGCGACTCGTAATAGTCCTTGCAGTCTGTGCACAACGATGATGGATCTATGTTGTGCGATATTATTATGGACGGGTAAAGGCTTCTGAAGTCAAAAATTGCAAGTTTTTCATATATGCCGGGCTCCGGAGTCTTCACATAAGCCCCCTCTATCGGCTCCGACAGCCTTTTCCTTATTTGCACCTCCGAAGGTTTATTTGGTATCAGCTCGCCGAACATCACTGAATATCGCATAAGCAGAAATTCGACTATCTGGCCCGAGGTGGAGACGCATATATCACTAAGGGAGTTTCCGGATATCTTTGTTATTTCGACCATTATCGGCATAAACGCGTCATATACTGTGTGCAACGCGTGAGAATCATTAAGATTATAATCTGCAAGCACCTCCAATTCTGCCTTTGTCCCATCCCAAAGTTTGTATATGCCTGGCTTGTCTACCATGAGCTTCTTGTCCCTGCTCACAGCCTCGTAGACATTCTTCAATGTATAACTGTTCAATTTTAGTATGCTCTCCGCCGCTCCAACAATAGATATGAACTTTACGGCTACATACATGTCCACATGTACGCGTCCGGCAATCTTGACCTTGTCGACAAGTCCATGCCTCTCGATTTTGGTTTCCCCCTTAAACCTGCTTATGTTGAAATCAATCCCAAGCGCGCTTGCCCTATCTATCATATATCTTATGTCAAAGTTGGCGGAATTATACCCGGAGACGATATCGATATCCAGCTCGTCCAAAAGCCTTGTAAAGTGTGCGAACAGTTCTTTCTCGTCGGCGACGCAAGTCACAAAGTCCCTATCTATCCGCTTAAATGTTATAACGCCGCTACCAACCCCTCCTACCGATCTGTACGAATAACTCAACATCACTACCGGATCCTTTGTCGGTCTCGACCAGCCAAGCGGATTGTATGTCTCAATATCAAAGCAAAGGACATTAATCTTCTCGCTACCAATCTCGATTCCGCTACTTTTTGCAAATTCTTTTAGAATGATGCGTCCATCATTATCCTCAACATCAAAGCTGTAACGCCCGAGGGGTGATATCCCCTTATCGATAAGGTACCGCTTAGCGAAAGGAATATCTGATTCGTATGTTGTTCCATATCTGCTTAGGTTCCTGCTTGCACTAGGTACATCCATTGGATTATACAAGATTATCTTGAAAAGCTCCGATTCCTTGCCAAATATGCTCTTTTTTGTGCTAACGATATCCCTGACTTTTATGCCATTTATATCTAAAATCATCTTTTCGTTTGTCCCGGGATCCGGTTGCAGGTAGAAATATGGATAGAACGACGGGTCGAATACCTCATATGCCCTATCGTCGCCTCTCACCGTGATACGTATCGTACCTACGCCGTCATTTATAAGGTAATCAACATCAAGAAGATAACCGTTTATTGTCCTGCCCACGAGTATCACAACTAAACAGGAGACAGAATACAGTTAAACCTTATCGAACGGTAGAACGGCATCAGATTGCCGTCTGCCACCACTCGGTGCGCTCATTTTTTGGAGGGCTCGCTTATCTTTGTCTGACCTATTACCAATGGAGGTATAAGCCCAAGTGAGTAAGCCACAAGGGTTCCGGTAGCGCTACACCTAAAATTTAGACCGTTTATGACCTCTTCCGCTATGTCAAGCGGCAGGTTTCCTTTGTCTTTCCACTGCTCCACAATCTTAGACTGCTTGGTTTTCTCTTCTGTAAGTTCTACGACCCCGTTTAATTTTATGTGGCCTATGTCTTTCGACTTTTCACCATCTCCATCTTTGTATTCTGCCTGGAACGTGTAAGAAACGACCACTTTGTCGTTTTTGGCCTCGACACCGTCTATTGATATATTAAGCTTCGGGTATCTCTGGCTCGGTAGAAGATTAACTTCCTCAATCTTCGCATCTATCTTATCCATAGTAAAGTTAGTTATCATAGGTTCACCTACTTATCGTTGTAAAACACATAAAAGATAAAGACTAATAAGAATAAACATATTTAAATGTTGTTTTATCGCGCGCGAGGCGTTTGCCGATGTTTGTATCAGAACTCAAGGGACAAGTGCACAGAGAGATAATCGAATCGTTGTATGCAAGAGGGGTAGAGCGCCTTACGCCTCCCCAGGAAATGGCAATGAGGAGCGGTCTTGCTGACGGGAACAGCATGGTTGTCTCTGCGCCTACTGCAAGCGGAAAGACGCTGATAGCCGAAATTGCCTGTGTGGGGAACATCCTATCCGGGAGGAAAAGCATATACATAGCACCGATGAGGGCTCTTGTGAGCGAGAAATATTCTGAGTTCACAGCAAATTACCCGTACATAAGGTGTGCGATATCTATGGGGGACCTTGACTCTAATGACCTTTGGCTCTCAGATTACGATATGCTCTTTGTGTCTACAGAAAAACTCGACAGCCTCATAAGACACGGGATTTCGTGGCTTGACAGGGTCGGATGCGTCGTCTTCGACGAGGTGCATATGATAGGGGACGCAAGCAGGGGTCCTACCCTGGAGTTGATGATGACAAGGATGAAGTCTATGCACCTGCAGCTAATAGCGCTTAGTGCCACGATAGGCAACGCAAAAGATATGGCTAGCTGGTTAAACGCGAAGTGCATAGAGAGCGACTACCGTCCAGTAAAGCTTGTGAGGGGAATAATAAAAGGGGGCACTGCATACACATTCCACGATGGCAAAGAGACAAAATTCCGCTTGTCAGAGAAAGAAAAGATAGAGATGCCGGAGATATCCTTGCTGGACGATACCCTATCAAAAGGGAAGCAGCTTCTCATCTTTTACTCAAGCAAAAGGAACGCCGAAGCGGGCGCGGCAAGGATGGCAGAGCACATGAAGCGTTTAGGTATTGGTGGCACACCCGACCTAATCAGGGTGGCGGATTCTGTGGCTGGCATCTTAGACCACCCGACAAAGCAGTGCGAGAAACTTTCAGAGCTGCTTAGGAACGCCGCAGCGTTCCATCATTCAGGACTGCTGAACCAGCAAAGGAAGGCAATTGAGGATGGTTTCAGGGAGAACATAGTGAAGGTGGTGTGCTCCACTACCACATTGGGGCTCGGAGTAAATCTGCCCGCACACACAGTCCTTGTGAGGGACATAGTCAGGCACAACGGTTTCGGTTCAGAAAGGATAAGCGTCAATGAGGTAATGCAGCTGTTTGGCAGAGCAGGCCGCCCTAAATATGACACGGAGGGCAGGGCATTCGTTCAGATTGGCCCAAACAGCACTGTAAAGGAAATGGCAGAACGATATATTTACGCAGATCCAGAGCCGATATACTCAGCATTAGGAATGGCTCCTGTGATGCGTACGCATATACTCTCTTTCATATCTTCCGGTTTCCTTACAGACAAAAATTCCATAAAGAGCTTCATAAACAGCAGTTTCTATGGCTACCAATATGGTAGAAAGTCCCATGTTGATGTCGTTGTTGACGATGCAGTTGATGAGCTTGCGCTCTGGGACTTCATAAAGCCCGCCAACGGGAAGCTCACAGCGACCAAACTAGGGAAGAGGATAAGCGAGTTGTACATAGATCCGCTGTCGGCCAAGTGGATGATAGACAACGACCGCATTAAAGAGGCGATGGCCGGGCTATACGTGATATCGAACACCATTGAGATGAGGCCTTACATAAGACCTTCCAGAGCGAAGCGCGAGGAGGTCGAGGAGGAATTCGTGCGCATGATGGAAAGCGGAGTGATACATCCATCGTCTTACGAGAAAACATACGGATTCCAAGACGAGATTGGCGCATACTCCACGGCAAAGATACTGCACGAATGGATTGACGAAAAGAGCGAAGAGAGCATAATGAGAGAGTACAATGCTTCTCCTGGCGCATTATACTCGAAGATATCTAACGCTGACTGGGTGCTATATTCGTGGATAGAACTGCTCAAGATAATTGGAAGGCAGTATAGGTCGCTGGTCGATGTCAGGGTAAGGATAAGATATGGGATAAGAGCTGAGCTGTTAGATCTAGTGCGGCTTGAGCAGGTCGGAAGGGTAAGGGCAAGAAGGCTTTACGACAATGGGATAAGGACTGTCGTAGAGCTTAGGGAAAACAGGGAGAAGGCAGAATTGATACTTGGGAAGGAAGTGATCGGCAGGATATTCGCGCAGTTTGCCTAGCCTACCTTCGAAAACGAGATGTCGAACACCATCTCGACTTCTGCCTTAGAGTACGTCCTGACGATCCTTTCGAAGATAAACTTTGTCCTATATCCAAAGGAACCAAGCTCTTTGCGTATCCCATCCTTGACACATTTGACCTTCTTCGCGTTGCAGAAAAGGTATACATGTGCCTTGCCCTTTTCTTTCGCTATCTTAAGCATCGGCTCTATAAAGTCCATGCTCTGGGTCGGCATCTGCATTATTACTCTGTCAGCTATTCCGATGTGCCTGTCTGCTACTGCCTTGAAGTCGCCGCAGATTGCATGTATGCAAGAGGTCTTGTTTAATCGTATGTTCTTCTCCATGTATGCCCAAGCCGCCTTGTTCAACTCTATGGCTATGATAGAGGATGGCTTGGCTCTCTTTGCAATCACTATTGGAAAAGGCCCCACGCCCGCAAATGGCACAGCAACGATTTCGCCATTCTTGACAAGTGCTGCAATCCTTGCACGTTCGTATGCAAGCCTTGCAGAAAAGAAGACTTTTCTGACATCAAATACGAATCGCGCGCCGTTCTCACTATACTCTGCGATGAACCTGCGCTTCCCGCATACAAAACCCAGTTTTCTTATCCTAAATTGACCTTGCACAGGTCCAGATTTCTCCAGCACCGTAGTCACTCTCGGATTAAGGGCGATTATCTTTCTACCAGCCGATCTTGTCGCTTCTGTATTAAGCATCTTCCTTTTTGCGTCTATTATTGCGATGTTGCCGAAAAGGTCATAGCCTATGTCAAGCGGCAGGGGCTTTCTGTAACTCGCAGTTTTGTTAAGCTCGATCATCCCCAAACCCTCTCCAGAAAGACTTTTAATATTTTCCCTTGCATACTCATTCAAGGGCAGGTAGATGTAAGAGTCATCGCGTATGATTTTATCTTCAGTACTGAGGAATCCGCGCTTGATGAGATTTCCCCTGAGAATCTCGGCACACACCTTCTGAACTTTTATGTATAACATGAAAATCGATGGTCTGCAGGGGATTTATGTTCTGCTATATAAGGATTATTAACCTTTGTCATCATTAAACCTGTATCAATGTGATAATTTGTATTTCGTGGTAAAAGTAACGTCGGGTCAGGAGAGGATAGCTGCAAACATGCTTAACAGCAAACGGGAGAAGAGCGACAGCTCTGTATATTCAATAATACTCGTAGATGGTATGCGCGGTTATCTCATAATAGAGGCGGAGGATGAATCAGCATGCAGGAACTTTGTCAGCAAGGTAAGGAACGTCCGTGGAGTGCTTCCGAAACCGATAAGTCCGGCAGAGGTAGAACAGCTTATATCCAAGGTAGGGGTATCGGCGCAGGAAATAGCAAAGAACGATACAGTCGAGTTTACATCAGGCCCGTTCAAAGGATATAAGGCGAAGGTGCTGAAAGTGGATGAATCGAAGGATGAGATAACGGTAGAGCTTATAGATGTAGTTGTGCCAATACCCGTCACCACAAAAATGAACACTGCAAAGATAATAGAGAAATCGAAGAACAAGGAAGGCTGAAACAGGTAGAGAAAATGAGCGAGAGTACAATAGAAGGATTGATAGAAGGCGGAAAGGCGACAGCAGGGCCGCCGCTTGGACCTGCACTAGGGCCAATGGGAATAAACGTAAACGATGTAATCGGCGAGATAAACCAGAAAACTGCTGCGTTTGCCGGGATAAAGGTGCCTGTAAAAGTCATTGTAGACACTGCCACAAAGAGATTTAGGGTCGAGGTGGGAATGCCTCCGACAAGTGCGCTACTGCTTAAAGAGATAAACGTGCAGAAGGGCGCAAAAGCAAAGGGCGAGGTTATAGGAAATGTGACCCTAGAGCAGATCAAAAAAGTAATAGAGGCTAAGTCTGATTCGCTCTACGGAGCAGGCCTTAAGGAAAAGGTAAAACAGGTACTTGGGACTTGTGTAAGCATGGGGATAACTTGCGAAAACATGAGCGCAAAGGAGTTCACAAAAAAGATAGACTCCGGAGAGATAAAGCTCTGATAACTGAACCTCGGCTTAGGTGCATCTATCTCAGGCTCTGTAAGGAGTTTGGAACCGGTAGCTGGTGGCCCGCAGAGACCAAGGACGAGGTATTTATAAGCGCTATATTGACCCAGCAGACACAATGGCATAACGTCCAGATTTCGATGCGCAATCTGAAAGAGGTAGGTTTCCTATCGGTCAAAAGACTGGCGTCCGCAGACTTGGATATGATAGAGCAGAAAATTAGGCCTTCTGGATTCTACCATCAGAAAGCGGCAAGGCTTAAGGGTGCGTGTACTGCGATAGAAAGCAACGGCGGCCTCGATGAGGTCTTTTCCCTTTCGGAGCGTAGGCTGTATCAACTGCTTATAAGCATAAATGGGATAGGCAGAGAGACTGCAGATTCGATAATACTGTATGGCGCCGGCAAGCCAGCTCTTGTCGTAGATAATTACACATGGAGAATCGTCTCTAGACTGTATGGAAGCAAAGTCCGGTATGATTATTCGGCTTTAAAGAGCGAACTAGAGGAGAAGACAAGGCGCAGTGTAAGGCTATACAGAAACATGCACGCACAGTTCGTGGAGCTGGGAAAGAAGTATTGCACAAAAAACAATCCGAAGTGCGTAGAGTGCCCCATATCGAAGATGTGCGATTACCAGAAAAATAGACGATGACAAAACCAGATAACCTTTTATATCCTTATATCAAAATTAATCTGCTTTTGCTAGTGGTTATTTGGTAGAGGAGAATAGCTTTTTTGCGAACATCGCATTCAGGCTCGTGCGTAAGCATATAGCCGGGACTACAGTGGCAACAGTCCTTAAGAAGGCTATGGTGCTAAACAAGGAAGGGATGGGAGCGACTATAACGTTCCTGAACGACCATGTAGACAGCCAGGCAAAGGCCAAATACAACGAGAGCGCATACATGCAGCTTTTACACCAGATATCCAGGCTTAGCATAAGAGCCGCCATATCGATAAGGCCGTCACAGTTGGGCTATGCCATAGATGAGAAGATGGCAGACAAATACCTCTTTAACATCCTCGGCTACGCAGAGAAGAATGGGATAACAGTATGGCTCGAGTACGAGAAAAAACTGCCATATGCAGACCACCTAATTCGGAATAACGACGGAGCATCTGATGCGCTCGGGGTAGAGATTCCATATTCTGTTGCACTTAAATGGGAGAGCGGTAGCCCGCACAGGAAACTGATAAAGGTGGTGCCAGACATTGAGAACGGGGAGGATTACAATAATCCGGGAAACCGCAAAGACAAAAGGCGCAAAGAGGCTACGATAACAGAGTACGTAGAATGCCTGGACACGGTATACAACACTGGCGCCAGTCTCAGCCTATTCGTGCACGACGACAAGTTTGCAATGAAGGTAATAGCGAAGAGCAAGCATAGAAAAGGTTTAATACTTGAGCTGCCCTTCGGTTACAGCAAGAAAAAACTCGCCAAGATCTCAAAGGAAAAGATCAATGTGAACATATACACACCGTACGGGAAAGATTGGGTGCCTTACGCGGTAAACAGGTTGACCGAAGGAAAACGGCATAAGATAGCAAAGCTAATACTTGAAGGAAGGCATCCCGAATAAGATGGTAAGATGCAGGCAAAACAGCAGAAAAAGGCACGAAAGATCGTGGATTTGGTAACAGGACCGACAAGCGGTCTAGGAATCGAACTGACAAAGAGACTTCTTGAGATGGGGCATGAGGTAAGGGTGCTTATAAGAGAACATCCTTCACAGAGCAGAAGCTGGACCGAGCTTCTACCAGACGTCCAGCCATACAAAGTCGATATACGCCTTCCGACTGAGCATGATCGAAATGAGCTACTTCTCGCATGCAAGGGCGTAGACAACCTTTTTCACATTGCCGGCACATCTTATAACCACAAAAACCGGTATAACGAAATAATAGGCATAAATGTGATAGGTACTGAGAACGTACTTGATGCATATGTAAAGACAAATCCTGGAAAATGCATCCATTTCGTGCTGGCGAGCAGCGTTACAGTATACGGCTATAGAAGGAAAGGCGAGAAGTTGGCTGAGGATTCAGAGATAAGGCCTGCCAGCAAATATTCAGAGAGCAAAGTGCTTGCCGAGCAGGTCGCGCGCTCTTTCGCTACGGTCAACAAAGAGTTGATTTGCTCTGTGCTGAGATTTGGGGTCTTATATGGGGGCAAATACAAAAGTTCGTTCTTCAAAGTGTTCAGTATACTCAAGGCCAAAAAGATGGTGTATATAGGAAAAGGAGATAATTACCTCACCCTTACCAATGTGGAGGATGCGGCGAGTGCGATGATACAAACCACACAAGACACGCAATCTAACATTTATAATGTTGTGGAGAAGCCCGTCATGGTCAAGCAGCTTTTCGAGTACGCGGCAAGAGAGCTCAATGTGGAAAGTCCAAAAACCAGAATCCCATATGTGCTGGGCAGAATGACGAGAAGGATTGTCAATATCAACATAGATGAGTTTGAGTTTGTAACAAGCGACAGGATAGTGAGCAGCACGAAGATCGAGAAAGGATTGGGGTTCAGGCTATCGCACAACATATTAAAAGATGGAAAGGCGATGATAAAGGAGTTTTTGGAAAAGGAAAAAACGGCAGATAAGAGAAGGTGATTGCGATAAAGATTGGAAAGACAGAGAGGTATATAAACGAGTGTTTGGAGACAAAAGGAGCCCTCCTATTTACTGTGATTGATCCTGTGGATTATAAGTCTAAGGAATCCGCGGTAAAAAACGGGATAGCGCTGGCCGAAGGTGGTGCAGACGCGGTAGTGGTGGGCGGTAGCATTGGCGCACAAGGCGAGCTTCTTGATTATGTATCAAAGGAGATAAAAGAGCAGATAAGCGTCCCTCTTATACTGTTCCCAGGAAATATCGCAACTATAACAAGGTATGCTGATGCAATTTACTTCATGTCCCTGCTTAATGCGAGAAATCCTTATTGGATAACGCAGGCGCAGACACTGTCGGCGCCGCTTATAAAAGGGATGGGAGTGGAACCATTGCCAGTCGGATACATAGTAACGCAGCCTGGTGGCACAGTTGGTTGGGTAGGGGATGCAAACATAGTTCCCAGAGAGAAACCAAAAATAGCTGCAGCACTCGCCCTCGCAGGAGAGTATCTCGGACATAGGATAATAATAACAGACTCAGGTTCGAATCCAAAACTCATGAATTTCGGACCGTTGCCTCCATCGTTCGTGAAGGAGGTAAAGTCCGCCATATCTTGCCCGTACATAGTCGCTGGGGGAGTGTCTACGATAAATGAGCTCAGGTCAATATACAAGAGTGGCGCTGACGTTATACAGATAGGAACAGCCTTCGAGAATAGCAGAGATACATACAGGAAAGTGCACGTGATGTCAGAAACAGCCAAGGCGGAAGGCAGGAAGAAGCTAAAAAGGTAATGCAGGTGAGGCAGATATGTACTGTCGAAGTCTGTGTGCTCGCTAGGGAGCTTGATAAGGGGCTCAAAGGGTATAAGATAGACAAGTTCTATGAGACTGGGCAGGGAAGATTCAGGTTCAGACTCAGCAAGGAGCGCAGGAAGGTAGACCTAGTATGCGTTTTATGCAAAAGAATCAACACGACCGACACTGTAGAGGCGGCCGAAAAGCCCACAAACTTTGTACTGGCGATGAGAAAGAGAATCGGCTCTTTTGGAATAGAGTCAATATCTCAAGTAAATAATGACAGGATAATATCCATGGCAGTATCCAAGGGGGTGGAGAAGGCAGAAATAATAATAGAGATGTTCGGAAAAGGGAACATCATAGTCGTAGACGGCTCTAGGACAATAAAGCTGGCATACACAAACCACCGGTTCAAAGACAGAGTCGTCTTCCCAAAGGAAAAATACGATGCCCCAAAGAATGATGGTCTAAACATATCGATGTTGGCCGGTGCAAAAGAAGCGGTGATGCGTGCCACGGCGGATTCTAGTCAGGAGAGCGTGATAAAGGGGCTTGTCAAGGCAGCGAACATCGGCTCTGTATACGTAGATAATGCAATAACGGCAGCGAAAATCGACCCGAAAAGAGAATTGGGCTCGCTGGACAATGTTGAAATGGGGGAGATTGCAGATAAGTTATCCGCAATCGAGAAGATGATAGAAGAGCCGGCGCCGATGGTATACATGGATGGAGAGAAGCCGGTCGAATATGCGATAACGAGGCTGATAAAACGAAAAGAGGAAGAACATGGCTTCTCGACTCTGAACGAGGCGTTAGATTTCTACTCTAAAAATGAGCCGGAAGAGGTGGAGAAAAGAGAGAATCCAAAAGCGAAAGAGCTTGAGATAAGCATGGATAGGCAGAAAGAGGCGCTCACAAGAATAAATGATGAGATAGAGCAGAATAAGAAGGCCGGCGAACTAATATTTAGCAATATGCATACAATAAACGAGATGATAGAAACGGCGAGGAACGACCGTCACATCACAAAGGAACAACTCCAAAAACTCTTCCCGGATATAAGGATAATCGAAGTGGACCTAAAAAGGAAGAGGATACGGTTTAGCACGGTGCCTGATTGATAGAGATAGAGGTGTTTATGCTCGGAACAAGTGCAGCAGCACCTACAAAAGAGAGAAATCTTTCTGGGATAGCGATAAGGTATAATGGAAAGACGTTTCTTTTGGACTGCGGCGAGGGTACTCAAAGGCAGATGCTCAAGTACGGGCTTAACATCTACAAGATAGAAGCGATATTCTTGACCCATATACATGGAGACCATGTGATAGGGATAGCAGGGCTCACAAGGACGCTTTCCCTTTATGGTAGGACCGGAAAGCTTAGGATTTACATACCGAAGGGCTATTCCAAAGCACTCTCAATGCTTCTCCATTTCGATAATCCTGTGTTGAAGTACGAGATAGAGATAATAGAGGTGGGGAGAGGAACCATATACTCAGATGAGGAGGTGTCAGTGAAGGCGTTCGCGCTCAAGCATTCGGTACAGACATGCGGCTATTCGTTTGAAGAGAGGTGGAGGTACAGGTTTACCGAAAAGGCAAAGAGGTTGGGAATAAAAGGCAGGGAATTCTCCGAGATACAAAAAAAGGGCAGCATAATGTTAAACGGAAAGAACATCAAAATAAGGGATGTAACAGAGCTGGTCGAAGGTAGAAAGGTGGTATACGCTACTGACACAAGGCCGGTAGAAGCAACTGTACGGGCAGGAAAAGGTGCAGACCTGATAATACATGACGCATCGTACACAGAGGAGGACAAGAAGCTGGCAAGGGAACGCATGCATTCCACTGCGGCAGAAGCCGCAAAGATAGCAAAAAAGGCAGGAGCAAAAAGGCTAATTCTCACGCACATAAGCACAAGGTATAAAGATACGAAGGATAATCTGAAAGAGGCGAGAGAGATATTCAGGAACTGTGATGTTGCAGAAGACGGGATGAAGGTATCGCTTTAGGGGCTCGTAGTCGAATGGTAAGACGCCTCCTTGACATGGAGGAGAGCCGGAGTCCGATTCTCCGCGGGCCCATTATGGAGTAAGTTTGAGTGAGTAGGCAATGCAAAGAGTTTTATAGAACTTTTAGTTTTAAAAGGTAAGTAAAAGTCGGGTTTGGTGCTCTTTTATACGCTAAATACCCAGCTTGTGGTGAGGAAAGTGTTATAAATTATATTTGCCTAATACCTTGAATGTGAGCGAATGGCTGGTGACTTATTTCTTATTACTGATAAATTGAAGATAGTCAATGACGATGTTTTAAAGACAAATGAGCTTAAACCAAATAGTGTGGACTTGATAGTAACCTCACCTCCTTATAACCTTGACATAAAGTACAATTCTCATAATGACAATTTAACCTATGAGCAATACCTAGAATTCAGTAAGAAATGGCTAAGTCGCTGTTTTGAATGGCTAAAGGAGGATGGACGACTGTGTTTAAATATACCATTAGACAAGAACAAGGACGGCCAGCAGAGTGTGGGAGCCGATCTAACTGTTATAGCCAAACAGGCAGGATTCAAGTATCATTCAACAATAATATGGAATGAAGGCAATATATCACGAAGAACAGCATGGGGCTCTTATGCTAGTGCTTCTGCACCATATGTGATAGCACCTGTTGAGCTTATTGTAATTCTATATAAGAAAGATTGGAAAAAAGTAAGTGGAAGTAAGAAGAACAGTATAACACCAGAGGAGTTTATGGCATGGACTAATGGAGTATGGGTATTCAATGGAGAAAGTAAGAAGAAGATAGGACATCCTGCACCATTTCCACTGGAATTACCTTCAAGGTGTATAAAATTATTCAGTTATGTAGGTGACACTATTTTAGATCCATTTATGGGCAGTGGTTCTACATTAATAGCCGCATATAAGAATTATAGAAAAGCAATCGGAATAGATGTTGATACTGAATATTGTAAGCTAGCAAAGAAGAGATTGTCAGAGGAGGCACATATATTTGAAAAGAAGCTTGTAACTGATATCGAGTGAATGCTATGAAAGACGAAGAAGAAAGTCAATCCGAACTAATAATGGAGTTTTTCAAGAAACATCCAAAACGCAACATAAAACATCCCGAAGTCGTTGACTGGGCAGTTGCAACTTATAAGAAGAGGACAGGGAAGGTCTTTAGAGATCCGGACCGCGCTGTAAGAAAACTAGCGCAAGAAGGGAATCTAATAAAGGTAGCAAAGGGGATTTACAAGTATGATCCTAAAGCTTCAAAGAAACGCATATTGAAGGATTTTACAGAAGCGCAGAAGAAAGTGATAATGGAAAGAGATGGTTATCGTTGTGTTATTTGTGGTAGAGGAGTTAAAGACGGAGTAGAATTACAAGTAGACCATATAAAACCGAAAGACCTTGGAGGTACTAACAGTATAGATAACGGAGAGACACTTTGTGGACAACATAACTATCAGAAAAAGAACTATAAACAAACAGAATCCGGAAAGAAGTTTTTCATACGATTATACGATGCAGCAAAAGCCAATAACGATAAAGAAATGGAGAGCTTCTGCGCTCAAGTTCTCGAAGTTTACGAAAAGAATGGCGTTAACGGCCATATAGAATGGAAGAAATAAACGCGTAAACTTTTTTGGGAAAGACTTAATCGAAAACAGGAGATTGATTTAACCTAATTTTGGGTTCGAACGTGCGGGAGAGATTACTTCGGATTTTTTGCTTGAGATGAACTTATGGGACTAAAATACGACGACAAAAGCCCGAAGACGCTACCCCAATATAGCAGAGACCGGAGTCTGATTCTCTGCGGGCTTATGTTTATAACTATCGTATGAAGCATTAACATTAAGAGGCATAGGCAATGAATGTCAAGTTTTTATATATAATTATACTTATTCTGGTCTTGTCATTTGTGGCAATCGCCCTTTTCAATCACACAGCTCCTAGGACGTCAAAATCCAATATGCTACATACTGGGATTGTGTCAATAGGAAACCAGTCCTACAAGGTATTCATCGCCGAAAATCTCTCAGAGCAGAAACAAGGGCTTATGAATTACACCAATCTGAGCAAGAACGGGATAGCCGGCGAACTCTTCATAAATATACCTAATCATGCTTGCTTTTGGATGAAGAATACCCCAGAACCAATAACGCAGTCATGGATAGATAATGGTATAGTTGTCTACACATATAATGCAATCCCATACAATACAAACAGCGTATGCGCCAACGGAACCAGCGTAATCGAGCTTATGCCCGGTATAAAAATACATGTAAACCAAACGATGAACGAGGTTATATAAATCTAAGATTAGCTATATACAAGATGGATGCAAAACAGACCGTTGCCGTACTATGCGCTGCGCTGTTTATCCTTATCTATGCGGTCCTATTGTCTTACCCGCACCTTCTCTATAGAAATCTCGGTTCGGCTGGCGCCCCAAGAAGCGCATATATAACCCTTAATCTCGTTGGAACCGGGTTGATAAGCGATATCAACATAACCATGGTTGGCAGGGGGGTGGATATCTCTATTCCAGTTGAATTCTCTCCAAATATTTATGCTGCCGGTCTAAATTCCTCGGTAGCTGCTCAGAACGCTCTGGTTCCGATCAGTGTCTCTACGCTCATACCGTTTGGTTTATCCGAATCTAAAAGCGTCATATACGCGGGTTTATATCCGAACACCATTTATAGGATAACTGCGAAGGGCAGCTCACGCCCCTACTGCGTCGGCGGGGAGATATGCCCTATGTATATACTTTTAGTAAATGAATCAATTAACGTGACTACCTCCGGACTAGGTACTGATACAAACGCCACTATGCGGATTGTGTGATCAGCTTTTCTGCGTTCCAGCATAATCAGCATTTTCTAAGATTCACTGTCGGACTTACTGTGGTATGCTTGTTTCCTAGATCGTTAAAAATGCGTGATAAGGGAGCTCCTGCCTTCGAGTATAAAGGAAGGCCGCGCCTTATCCAGTTAAAAATACCCCATCGGCATATAACTGCTAAAAAACAATAAATATCTGTTACACAAATTCAGGATGAAGTACATGGACAAACCGCAAGGGCAAAGATTTAGGAGGCTCAGAGAAGATTTCGAGTGCGAAAACTGTAAGCGCAGAATATGCGGCAATGGGTTTACAGATCACTGTCCAAAATGTCTTGTTGGCAAACACGTCGACATAAATCCAGGAGACAGATCATCAAAATGCAAAGGTACAATGCTGCCGATTCACACCACATATGCCCGAGACTGCTTTATAATATATTATAAATGCGCCAAATGTGGAACGCGATGGAGGGTAAAAGCCGCAGATGATGATAACAGGGAGCTTATGATGGCGATGCTGATTTCCTAGCGGAACCCAAAACACAACCTTTTTATATGAAGAATACCGGCTTTATAATATGGTACTAAAGCTCGTAGTTGACAATACGCATATCAGCATACGCTCAGCGCCAGATGCAGATAATGCAATCGACAGCAACAGCGTTAATCATGAGTCTAAGATTAAATTAAGGGCTGACATAGAAGAGCTTACCCAATTGACGTCAGTAATGAGTTATAACACATCCACAGCCGAACTAGAATTGTTTGCGCACAGCAAGTACCCAAGTGTCAGGAAAGAGGTGGCGAGGCATAGGAACACCAGAGACCGTACAATCTTTCTGCTCACGGATGATAAAGATGATACTGTGAGACATAGTGTAATAGTGGCTGCAAGAAAGCCATACATATTGCAATATATGCGTACCAGAAAGGAGAACGACAAGTTCGCGCGGCTTATAGAATCACGGCTTTCCTTACTGATGGCAAAATCTGACATCGTAGATGAATATGCACTGCGAATGCGGAGATCGCTTAGGATTGTTGTTGATAACACTAAAGATATCCCTCCACGTTAAAAGTTGGAAACATGGCGTTTCCGCCTTGTATTACGTCTGGTAGAAAGCGTATCCTATGGTGTTGTAGATAAGCTTTGCTGCCAAGAAATCCGGAGCCACAAAACCAGGTATCGGCGAAAGTTCAACAAAGTCCATCCCAATCAACTTTTTTGATTTAAGAACGTTCTTCAGTATCTGCGATATCTCGTAAAATCTCATACCGTCCGGCTCGGGCGTGCCGACGCTCGGCATCTCGCTCGGATCGATAACGTCGAAATCTACTGTCAGGTATACCCTCTCTTTCAACCTCCTTGAGATAGTATCCGTTATCTCTTCTATCTTCATCTTATGCATATCCTTCATAAAGAGTATACTAGAGCTTTCCTTATCAGTCCCTTCATCAATGCTCCTGACCCCTACGCTGCAATAGTCCAACCGCATCTCCAATATTCTCTTCATGACGCACGCGTGTGAATACCTGCTGCCCATGAAAGTCTCTCTGGAATCTGAATGCGCGTCAAAATGCAGCACCGAGAAATCCTTATCACGTTTTGCCATTGCGGATATCGCGCCTATGCTTATGCTGTGTTCTCCGCCAAGCAGCAACGGTATTTTCTTATCATCAAGTATTACCTCTACCTCTCTCCCAACATCATTTGACATGTTTTCCGGCGATGAGACATTTGGCAACATCTCTTCCAATGTGAATATCCCAATCTTGCTTATATCCTTCTTGAGTTCGTCGCTATACAGCTCTATGTTTCGGCTCGCGTCTATTATCGCCCTAGGGCCGAACCGCGTACCTGGCATATAGCTTACAGTACCTTCATAAGGTACAGGAAGCACGGCTATCCTTGCTTCCCCATATTTGCTCTCCAGGCCGAAAAGATTGAACGGCGCCCCTTGGTTTAGCACAGCCATACACTATAATCTACCATTTGTCTTTTAACATTTTTCTTTCTTAGGACATTACCTGTATAGAGAAAACAATAAAATTTGATTATTGACGAATTATGTCGATTGACGAACTATATAGAAATTTTGATGTACAGTATAAAAGCTTTTCTATCGAATTCTCTATTAGTGGTAAGAATGGCAAGCAAATCGCATACAAATCCAGCCGCGTTCGGCCTGGAGATAATTGGGAGTTTAATATACCTCGTAGTGGTATACGTTGTAAGTAGTGAGGGATACGGTGTAGGGAACCCTGTGCTCAGCGGCGCAGGCGCGCTCTGGCTACCGATTCTCTACTCAGCCGCAGTGATAGGCTCGATACTGCTCTTCTTAGCAAGCTTCACCAACCTGTTTGGTGGTGGGGTAGGAATGCGGAAGGTGGCATTTGCGCCTGCATGGCTGGCCGGCTTCGCCTTGGTGGCATTCACCGCAGGGACGGGCTGGTTCTGGGTAACGGTACTAGGGTTTGTTCTATCAATACTCGGGGTAGCCGTATCCGGCACAAAGTAAACAACTCCATGGATGTAGGCCGGACTTCCGGCCTAATTTTTCTTTCTGTTTCTTTTTCTTGTTTCACCGTTTAGTGTGAAACATAAGACCTGGCATGTCGCTTACTCCGTCTAATAAGAAGTCCGGTGCTTTGTTTCTTAGATAATTCATGCTAGAAAATCCTCCTCCTACGGCGCACACCGATATCCCTGCCCGCTTTGCTGCCAATATGTCGTCATACATATCGCCGACCATCAGGCATGCCTCCGGTTTGGATTTAGATATCCTTATTATCGCCTCAATTCCTGCCGGGTCGGGTTTCAACCTTCCTAACGATTGAGCACTTATTATAAGGTCTATGTATTTTAAAAGGCCCAGCACCCTTGCCTCCTTGATAACCCTCTCGAAATTACCATCCGTGAACACGGCGATATATTTTCCGAGGTTATGCAACTTCGTCAGGGTCTCAACGGCCCCATCGCTTGCCTTTGGTTTTGAGAACTTGTGCAAAAAGTCTATTATGCTTACAAGAAACCTGTCTTCACTTTTCCTAAATCTTTTCCCGTGCATGTAGAAATCCAATTTTTTATGGTCGAGCTTGTCCGTCTTCGGGCTTGTAAAACTCGAATATTTTCGGTATAGCATTACCGGATTGGCGACTCTGTTCAACATGTAAAGTATGCTAAGTTTATTGAGGGTCCCGTCCCAGTCGAATATGATTGTATCGAAATCTGAGAGCTTTTTCTTTATTCGCGCCGCCATCCTATCAAAGTTTTATTGTTTTCCCTGGCAGAGCGACTATGCCCCTTTGTCCCGACAGCATTTGAATAAACATCTCCGGATCCTGCTTTATCTGTGGAAAGGTATTATAATGCATCGGCATCACAACCTTTGCCTTGACCGCCTTCGCTGCCTTGGCTGCCTGCTTTGGACCCATTGTAAAGTATCCACCTATCGGAAGGAATGCCACGTCAATGCTGAACTGTTCGCCTATAAGTTCCATATCGCTGAAGAAAGCAGTATCTCCAGCATGATATAATGTTTTATTCCCGATGCCGAGTATGACCCCGCATTCGTTTCCTGAATGCACGGCTTGGACAAGTGCGACTTTTAACCCACCAATGTCGATAAGCTCTCCACCTTTGTTCATTCCGAAGCCGTTCTCTTGTTTTAGTCCGTCAGAATGCATCATATTCACATTCTCGAACATAGACACAACTTTAGCTCCAGTCCGATTAGATATCTTTACGGCATCGCCAAGGTGATCAGAGTGATTATGGGTCACCATTATAAGGTCGATTCTATCAAGCTCCTCGGAGCCGACAGGCGCAGAGGGATTCCCGGTTATAAACGGGTCGATAAGGACGCGCTTGCCGTCAGATTCTATCAGCCATGCCGCATGCCCTAACCACGTAATCTCCATATTATCACCTAATCTCGACAAGTAAGCCCGCACTATTTATTGGCGGGTAGTTTACATATTTTGCTACCCAAAAGATAAAAACGTATGCTGCCGAGCGGCTTTACTTTGTTCCTGTTGCAACAAAGGCAATTCCTGTCTCGAGGTTTTTGATCTTGACGTTTCTGAAACCAGCCGCTTTTAGGATTCCAGCAAGCTTTCTCTTATCAAAACCATGTATGCTCTCAATCAAGAAATCGTATGCTGTTTTATCGACAAACATACCCTCCATTTTCATCACGGTGGAATAGCAGCGGAAGAATAAGCGCTGCATCCGTGAATCGGGTTCTGCCATATCGAGCGCAACTATCTTGCCGCCCTTCTTCAGCACTCTGTACGATTCTGCGGCAAACCTCTCAAGGCTGTCAAAATCCCTCATTGCAAAGGCAGTGGTAAGAGCATCAAACGACGAGCTTTTGCGATTGATATTGGTTGCGTCCCCCACCTCTAAATGTATGTTTTCGTATCTCCCCTTTATCTTTACACGTCCCGCAGAGAGCATCTTTGCGTTCATATCAATCCCCTCTATAGATATGCGGCGTCCAGCTTTTTTCATCTGTTTGGCCAGCATTATAGAAAATTCGCCAGTACCACACGCCACATCCAGCACTTTCTCAACTTTTTTGTGGGATAATACCTCGGCGGATGCTCTCTTTCTCCATACTCTATCAAAACCCATGCTCATGACACTGTTCATCAAGTCATATCTATTATGTATGCTTGAGAATATCCTATCTACTTTCTTGCTCATATCATAACCTAAAGCAATGGGATGAACACAACTATAAGCTCTATCCATATTATATGCGTTAGCATTGATGATATTATTCCGTATCTATCTGCGATTACGCTTGTTACTAAACCGACAAAGAACGCTGAAAGGACCAAAATCGGATTAAGAGTCGATATGTGAACTGCCGAATAGTACAGCGTCGAACCTATCCACGGAAAAGCACCAATCAAAGGCATAAGCGACTTCTTGATGTAGCCCTGCAACGCCCCTCTCCAATAAATTTCTTCGAATATCCCGATAAGTGCGAGGATAAATATAAGCGGCATCTTCGCTACGCCTGCATATATCATCGAGTATACGTTTCCTACAAGGCTGTTCATTCCCAAGTAGAGAGTTGCATACCATCCAATATAAAACACTAAATATAGCAGGAAAGCGCCGATTACGCCTGCGATAATTGAAACGTAGATGCGCTTTCCCGCCCATTTTATTCTCTTCCTATACCATCTTAACGAGATTATTGCAAGGATGAAAGTGGAGACGAGCATAGAGTATATGAAGACGCGCTTTAGAACTATGAAGGTTATTGGCCATAGGAGGATCGGCAGAAACAAGAATAGGGCATCTCTCTTATCCATAGTACCGCCTAGTTTAACTTGAGGAGTATCTTTCCGAAGACCTTAGAACCTTCAAGTAGCATATGCGCTTCAGCGGCGTCCGTTATGCTAAGCTCGCGGCCTATTATTGGACAGATTCTATTTTCTCCGACGAATCTTATCGCATCGCCAAACTCCTTGCGAGTGGAGAGACGTGTCCCGATAACGTGCACAGACTTCAGGTAAAGATTACTGATATCAATTTCACTTTTTTGGTTCTTCAGAACACCGTACGAGATGACCTTGCCTCCAATCTTTACTATTTTTATCGATTCATTTATCTCCCCTGTGCAGTCGAGCACTGAGTCGGCTCCGCCAGCGCCTACCTCATCATCAAGCCTTTGCAAATATTCGGGTTCTGAAGAATCAATGACCGAATCAGCGCCTATTCTTACAAGCTCCGTTGCCTTTATGCTGTTTCTTGTTATGGCAATAGTCCTCATGCCGAGCGCCTTTGAGAGCATCAAAGCGATTATCCCCACATTCCCAGATGCGCCTCTTATGACCACAGTCTTTTCTGGAGCCGGTTCGGACAAGACAAGTCCTCTCCATGCGGCCGTAAGAGACAAGGGGAGGCAAGCAAGCTCCATACCAGAGAGGTGTGCCGGCGGCCGGAACAGCTGGTCTACCTTTATCTTGACAAGCTCTGCGTAGGAGCCGTTCTTCTCCCGGCCAATGGCTCCCCATTTCCTACATATATCCTCCTTTCCAGAGACGCATTCCGCGCAGATACCGCAACTGATAAGGGGATGCACTATAACCTTGTCGCCTTCCGCAAAAACGTTTTTGCCTCCATCTATCCTATCAATTATGCCGTATACATCGCTGCCCGGAATATGCGGCAGGGCAATGCCTGGGCTGTATCCCTTCCTCACAAGAGTATCAAGCCTATTGACAGATGTATGCGAGATTCTTACTATGGCATATCCATCTTCCGGCTTTGGCTCTTCAATCTCTAGTTCTTCAAGCACATCAGGTCCGCCAAAACTCTTGAATCCAACAGCGATCATACAACCACATAAGACAATATCAGTAGAGCGGTCATAGAAATGAACATGAGGAAGTGCAACTTCATCCGCGGTTCGAACCTCTTAGAGCTCTTGTATCTTTTTATTCCGAAAAAGATGTATAACAGCGCAGGAATAAGGACCAGAGCCATAGCTGTCGTGTCAGGAACATATTCAAGGCGTATCCCAGCAAACAGCGCAATATAGCCTATCGCGAGGGTTGTCAGATAGTAATAAGAGCCGGCACACCTGCCCATAAATGTTGCACATGTCCTTCTCCCGCCTATCTTGTCGGCCTTCTTGTCGGGTATGCTGTTGACGAATCCTGCAAGACCAACCATCATCCCTGGCAGTATGGAGGCGATGCCGGCGCCTACAAGGTGCGAATATGATAATCCAGATACCAAGAATGTCCCTACGGATATCGAAAAGAAGCTTACCCCTATAGAAAATTCAGAGAGGAAGGGCACTTTGACTAGATACTTGGCGTATAGTGCGATAGATGTTGCCCCTATGATTAGGAAAGGAAGTATCGGAGGATATACAAATGTAAGATAGGCCCCTATCAGTAGTGCGGCAAAGAAAAACGACAGTCCCATGATAAGGACATACTCTGGCTTTGCTCTTTTCTCTATGATTACACGGCTTCCTCCGCTCATCCCTCTCTTTATCGCAATCGCATCTATCCCGTTCCTGTAATCCACATAATCGTCTAGGACGTTAGCTGATATCTGCGCGGCAACCACCCCCAGGAGAGCTAACGCCGCATATGCAAGGAAGACTCTGTTATAGGAGTATGCCATCGCTATTCCAAGAAGCGAGGCAAAGAGGCCAAACAGCAAGGAGGGTTCAAGCACCTCTTCTAGATAACCATTCATCGGACTACCGTTCCAATACACATATCGGAGCAGGGGATTGCATGTTTTTATACCTTGCCACCATATAATCATATACGATTTATCCACGACTTAAAAGTCGCGGATTTCTTGCATCAACACATATAAATAACTTATAGCATAATGAATATCGGTAGATAGGTTGGCTAATCGCTCTGTATTTTTTATACTGATTGCTATATCGGTCATGCTGATAGGATTTGCAGGTGCCCAAGGACAGTACGGGCTCTCACAATTTCAATCTACAGCCGAATACCCTGTGAACGCAAGCGGATTCAGCTGCGCCACTAATTCAAGTTATGTATACTGTGTTGGTGGGTACTATTCCAATGGAGGTACCATCAATTTTCCCAATTCATATTATTCGACACTATCGGCAAATGGCATAAGCGGCTGGAAGACTACGGCCAGTTACCCTGGCAACTTCCTCGGCAATACATGTGTCTCAAACGAAGGATACATCTATTGCATTGGCGACCTAAGTAATGCTCAAGACACTTACTTTGCGAACCTTACGGCAAACGGAATAGAAGATTGGAGGAGCACATCAAACTACCCATTGGCAAATACCACAGGGATATCGTGCGTTGCGCAATTGGGCTACATTTTCTGTATGGGTGGTCAGTCTGCATCGCCGAACACTAACGCGCCATCTAATCTTACATACTATGCTAACCTAACAAAAGACGGCATAGGCGCATGGCAGCAGACTGCGACTTACCCAATAAATGTATCGGGACAACTCAGTTGCTTTGGAGAGTTTGGATTTATCTATTGCCTAGGCGGATTCGTGAACTCAAGTTATTACTCGTTTGTAGGTCCTAACGGCATTGTAGGATGGCAAACATCCGCAAACTATTCTTATCTTATAACTGGGACTTCCTGCCTAGAAAACAACAGCGATGCATACTGTGTCGGAGGCCTTGGAGTCAACACGACAAGTGGAAATTCTGTATTCGGGATTACAAATTCCGTCTACTTTGGATATTCCTACTCAGATGGGGTGCTCGGATGGTATAAATCAAATGAATCTTATCCTGTGCCGATATATTCGCCACAATGTTTCAACTACACCAACACACTTTATTGTGTGGGTGGAGATACCCTATCCGGTAGTTCCACAGGATCTGCCTCGCGGTCTGCATATTATGCCGAAATGTTGCATTTATCGTCTTTGCCTTCATCATTAACTGTATCCTCTACCACAACCACAACTATTCCAACGACAGTAGGAACAGCATTTCCTGGAAGTACCATACCAAATAACAATTTTACGGTTAAGAGCACACAAAGCACGACTATACCGCAGAAGGCAATAAATGCTTCAAAGAACAAGTCCGGTAACACAACAGCCATGAACAGGACGAATTTCACGAATGTGACGCCTCCATATAACGGCTCGATAAACATATCGGTGTCCAATACCACCAATTCTTCAGTCCCTGCGAAGCACAACTTAGAAGGACCAATCGCAATTTTGGTTGCGCTGATTGCGATAATAATCGCAGCCGTAGTAGTCTGGTTCTTCGCAAAGAAGAGGAATGGATGAATGCCGAAAAATAAGAAGGTCGAGAGGAAGAGGTTCGCTTTCGCGTCTTCTACATACGCAGAATCTGAATTTGTTGTTTTCGGCGTGCCGGACGATTCCGGCAGCGCTTACAGAAAGGGCAGCCGATATGCTCCTGATATGATACGTAGCTTCGTAAACAAAAATGAGATAGGAGGCGTTATAACCGGCGGCCGCTTTTCCATGTTTGGGCCAGGGATGAAGAAGTTCTCATCAAAGGTGCATGATGCCGGAAACCTTTCCAGAAAGGAACTGGGATTGGTGGGGAAGTCCATCCGAAACAGGAAGGTCTCCATAGGCCTAGGCGGCGACCATTCAATCACCGCAGATATACTCAGAGCGGCAAAGCCTGGGCATAAATGGGGAATCGCTTATTTTGATGCACATCCAGACATTGTGAATTCAAGAGGGAGGTATTTCGGCTCTGTGGTAAATGATATATCGAAGCTGGAAGGTTTTGATCCAGAAGCGAGCGCCCTTATAGGGATAAGGACTCCCGAAGAGGAGGAGATAGATAACATAAAAAAGTTGGGCATCGAAGTAGTGACTCCGCAGGATATAGAAGAGAGAGGCGCAAGAGCTGTCGCAGAATCCCTGCGGCACATACTGACAGCGGACACCTATATATCAATCGATATGGACGTGCTGGATCCGGCTTATGCGCCAGGAGTCACAGAGCCTGAGCCGGGAGGCATCTCTTCGACACAATTGATATATCTCATCGATAAGATTGCCTCAGAACGGACCTTTGGGGTTGACATAACCGAAGTGGTTCCAAAATTCGACAAAGAAGGCATGACTATGCACATGGCTTATAGGCTGATTCTTTATTCCATAAGTGCGATAGATACAGCAAAAAGGCGGCAATCTATCTAAAGAGTCTAGTCTTTGCAGCCTTGCCTGATTTGAACTCGTTGAGCGTATAGTACGATACAATAAGTATGAGTATCGCTATTATCCCTATTTCCAGTACTGCTTTCGGCATCCCAAAGATAAACGCCAGAAGCAACACTATTGTCGATATGTGGAGATACGGGTAAAATGGCGATCTGAAGCTGCCAGATTGTCCTCTTCGCCTGAAATGTATAAGTGCCAGGGTCGTAAGCAGGTATGAGAAGAGAAGTCCAAAATTGCTTATCGCCGCTATCATGTAGATGTTTCCGGAGAAAAGCATTACCACTCCAATAATAGAAGAGGCAAAGATCCCGAATGGGGCAGTGTCCCTTACCCTATTGTAGTTTGCGAATTTCTTTGGGAGAAGACCGTCCTTACTTATCTGCCTTATTAGCCTAGAAGAGGTAAGAATCAGTGCAAGGGTTGCAGAAGCAGTAGCTACCAGTGCGCCTATCTCAACAATCACCTTCAAAGAGGCAGGTGCATGTATCTGGTTAAGAACAAAGCTAAGCGGGTCTGCAGTTACCCCATATGACGATGCAGGAACCGCTATTATCATGACAAGCACTATAAGCACGTAGAAGATTATGCTTATCAGTACCGAGAAGAATATCGCTTTGGCGGCGCTGGACGCACCACCCTTTATCTTCGAGGTAAACGTAGATATTGATGAAAAACCTGAATACGCAAAGAATATAGCAATGCTAGCGGCGAATATCCCGCCAAGACCGGACTGTTTGGCTGAAACAGAGAAATTTGATGCGGATATATGCCCTGCTCCGATTGTTATCATTGCAACTGAGGCGATGAAGATGCTGAGTATGCCAAGTTTTACAAGTACGAGGCCCAAGTCTATGTTTGCCGCTTTCTTTATGCCCTGAAGGTTCACAAGCGCAAGCGCGGTTATGGCCGCTATGGCTATATATAGCGCATAGGCTGATGCATAATGTGCACTTATTCCGAAAAGTGCGGCAGCATATGACCCGAATCCCAATGCAACAGCAGATATTGCGGTAGAGAAACTAAAATAGAGAAGGATGCCGGTGATGAACCCGAGTTCGCTCCCGAACGCCTGATAGACGAAAGAATAGGACGCTCCTGTCTCTTTCGGCATCATCGAACCAAGTTCGCCAAGCTGAAGCGCTAGGGAGAGGGCCACAAAACCCACTATTGCAAAGGCGACAAGCGAATCCGCACCAGCTATCGCTATGGCTGTGCCACTCAGCACGAATATACCTGCCCCTATTATCGCACCAAGGCCGACTGCAGTCGCAGCAATGGGGCTTATCCCTCTTTTCGGCATACTAGCAAACCAGCGTTTTCTTCCACATATCAGATAATTATACAAAAGTATTAAATACAGAGCAAGGATAGATGAGTGCGACCAGTAAAGAGGCAGACAAACCTGCCTAACCATTCCACAAGATAAAAGAGGGATAGAATATGTCAAAGCACCTTAAGCTCTACGAGATATACAATACTATGCATCTCGGCTGGGATAGAACTTCATTTCTTTTCTATATAGGCACGCCTGCTGCATTAATAGGGAAGTTCTTCGGTGCGGCAGGAGTAATTGCGGTTATACTTACTGTTCTTTTCCTGTATGGCGCGGGCAGATTCCATCGCAGATACGAACGCCACATTAACAAAAAAGGGAAGCGCAAACGCAGCAAAAAGAGAACCAAAAGACTGTTGGTAACATTGTGGTAATAGAAAAGAACTTAAAATACCATACCATAATCTAATTGACAGCATGCAGTATTTATCTCTCTCGGGAAGCGTGATACTACAGTTATCTACCATAGCGATACTGTTGCTTACGGTCCCCTTAGCAGTATTGATTACCAGAAGATACATATTATCAAAGAGGTGCCAGTTCATGTTCTGGAGCGCTGGTCTCTGGTTTTTTGCGATAGGAGTCCTCTTAGAGGTATTTTTCGCTTTCGGAATATATAATGTCGCTTTGGGAGACATCTACCTTTTTGATGTGGTTATCCTAGTGGAGATGCTTGCCTTAGGATCGCTTAAGCTCATAGATAACAGATTGGTGTTTAAGATTTACGCCAGCTATGCTGTATTGGCTGCACTGGCGCTTATTCTCTCGTTAGGTTACAACAACATTGGTAACATCCTGGTAAACGGCGTCGTATTCGGAGTTCTGCCTTTGCAGGTAGTCCTTGTTTCGATGACATCTACATTCCCGGCAGCAATCATAATACTAACCGTCGCGGCGTATAGTTACATTAAAAGGAGGTCGTATAAGTTGCTATCGATAATAGCGGGGGTCATAGTGGTCAGCGTAGCCGGTACTCTGTACATTGTGCAGTTCCCAGCTTTTCTCTACTACTCCGAGTTTTTTGGCATACTCCTCCTTTGGTTGGGATTTATGTAATGTTGACTGCTTGTCAAATCTGATAGAAGAATTTTTAACTAGATGATTGCTATTTGACTTATGGGTAGGAAAAGATCGCGGAAAATGCTGAATGGTGCAGACAAGCAATTGTTGCGCGTCATGAGAAACAGTGTTGGTGCAGTTATGCTTGGCGCAATATCTGTAATCTCCGCATACGGTACACCATCCAAAGATGCCGCGAGGCAAGGATATAATATAGAAATTGTGTCCATAGTAAAGTCCAAGGACGTCTTTATAACGATAGACGACGGGTGGTTCCCAGACAGGAAAGTGCTTAACCTCATCGAAAAAGAGAAGATACCAACAACTACGTTTTTGATAGGAGATGCCTTGCAGGAACATAAAAAGTTCTGGAGAGAGTATTCTAAGTATGGTAGTATACAGAACCATACGCTCTCCCATCCGTTTCTCACAGAGATCAAGAATAGTGAGGCAAGATACGAGATAACTGCCGACCAAAAACTGATAAGCTCGATTACTGAGCGTGTGCCTTACATGATGCGGCCGCCGTACGGTGCATATAATAAGAATGTAACCTATGATGCTTCGTTGTCAGGCATAAAGTATGTGGTATTGTGGTCAGCGGAAGTTCCGATCGGAAAGGATGGATATGTAAGAGAACCATTTAGGATAGAAACATTTGATGCGAAGGAACTTAAACCAGGCGAGATAATACTTATGCATTGGGATCCTGGATTGTACGGAGCTTTTAACGGATTGTTGCGGGTTGTAAAGGAAGATGGTCTGAAAATCGGAAGCCTGAAGAAATATCTCAAAAAGTAATGGGTGTGGAAAGGCACAGCAGTTCGGTCAGAACTTCTCTGCGCGAAGATTTACTGCGATAAAAAAATGCCAAAGCGCAGTATTTATAGAACTACTAAAAAGTAAGTACAAAGAGCTGATTGTCATGCAGATAAATATATTGGGATTTGGCGGCAGCCTTAGGGAGGGCTCATACAGCAAAGCGATGCTCAACGCCGCGAAAGAGCTTGCACCTAAGGATGTCATTTTAGAGATTTTCGACATAAAAGATATACCTTTATTCAATCAGGATCTTGAGACTGCTCCTCCAGAATCCGTGCGCATGTTTAAGGAGAAGATAAGGGCAGCCGATGCAATTCTCATATCCACCCCGGAATATAATCACTCGATTCCAGGATATCTGAAGAATGTCATAGACTGGGTATCAAGGCCTTATGGAGACAATGCATTCGAGAAAAAACCCGTTGCACTAATGAGCTCATCTACCGGAGTAATGGGAGGGGTAAGGGCACAGGAACATCTGAGGCAGTCATTTGCATACTTAAATATGTATATGATAAACAAGCCCGAGGTGCTAATACCTGCAGTGCATGAGAAACTGGACGCAAACGGGAGGCTTATCGATCAAATGACAGCGGAGAAGATAACTGAACTGGTAAATGCACTCTCCCAATGGTCGAGGCAGCTCAAGAAATAAACGTGCGCTATTTCCCTCTAGGTGATATCTCCTCTATACACGCACAATCCGATCGTCAACAGTTTCCGCCACAATTGCTTTTATCAAATGAAAAAAAGAATGGATTTCTGCGTTATAGGGGTGCGAAGATTTAAAGATTTTTAAGATCCTCTGTTACTAGAACAGGATAAGCGTTGATTTTGTGGAGAACATAGACAATTTAATAGAGCAAATGGACTCAGAGGAAGCCGAGAGAATGAGCAAGGATGAGAGACTAACACATTCTGCGGAAAATGATATAATCCCGAATCAGTCTGACGGCATAAAATACGACGATGTGGGTTCAGAGGCGGATAGAGAGTATCTAGATTTTGACACATTCGAAAAGGTGGATCTGAGGATAGCTCGTATAATATCCATAGAAGATCATAAAGGATCAAGAAAACACATGTACCATATAAAACTAGACGTCGGAGAACTCGGACACAGAAGTATAGTCGCAGGGATTGGGGACTATTACACTAAGGAAGAGCTCGTCGGAAAGGAGATAGTCATAGTCGCAAATCTAAAGCCTAGAAACATAGCAGGAATAGAATCAAATGGAATGTTGCTTGCGGCGGAAAGCGGAAATCAGATTGCCGTTCTCACACCAGATAAGGAGATAAAGGAAGGAAGCAGAGTACATTAACGTGTTTGGCTTTATGACCTATGTCCTCAACATGTTTAAATATCACACTGTTAGAACCTTTCTTTGTCAAGGTGTCAATATGAGAGTATACCATATAGTAGAAAACGAAAAAGTGGAGGAACGTATATCAACGGTCGACGGTAAACACATGGCTTTTGTAAGGTTAAGAGTGCCGGACGATATCAACGGAAAGATTCTTTTGGAGATTGTTAGCAACGAGATTGCAAACACGCCTGGCTTTGAGGATTTCCACACCATGCTTAGCAGAAAGGAAGATAAAGTGATTATATCCAAAAAGGAATCTAGATATAGCCCTCTTAATACGTTAGGTAAGGTCCTTAGGCTTAGAGCCATGACTGAAAACGCGACAAACCGCGCAAGAGGGATGGATGTGCACAGCCTGTTTGACGATAAATGATCTCCTCCAAACCAGATATGAAGTTTGTGCTGTGGCCAATGGTTTGTTTGAGCTTCCGAATCTTGGCGTTGTCATTGTTATTATAGACATTACATTCTTAGAAGTTTATTCATTATCATTGCTTTCTTGGCTTCGTTTGCCTGGTGCACTTCAAGCCACTCGGCAGCGTACGATTTTTGTTCATGAGTGCCAGTTCGTAGCCAACGCTCGTGTCTCCTGATTAAACAAGTACCAATATCATCACGGTGTTTTTTTTCAATGTCACGGCCTTGCGAAGCGCTCACAGTTCCATGTATATAATTCTTCATTATCATCAAATTATATTACGGCTGTTTTCATATAAAAGGGTTTTTGGCGGTGGTATTATCTAAAAAATCCCAAACTTTTTTTGATAAAACTTTTTCTAAATGTTTTGAGTTGTTGTTTATTCTATCGTCCGTAAAACATCCTCAAGCGCATGTGTATACGCTTTTCGCAATAAATTCTCTGTTATGTCGTTATCTGAATATGGGTTTTCCATTCTTATTATTTTTATCATATCCTTTTTGTGCTCATCCTGACGAGCTTCATTAAGAGCGTTATTAACGTCTCTATTTAACTCTCTGTTGTCCCCAAGTTCGTATTTCATCATTATTCTGGTGTTGTCCATTCTATCGCCTTTAGATTGTTTTCATCAACATGATGGTGAATTTCTTTTTCGTGGTTTTTGTAATTTTTGCGAGCTGCTGCTCACTAGTTTATCTAAAATATCCTCTCCTCCTCCAATCTGTGAATCCAGCTGTAAATTACGGATCCCGACATCGATTATTTCCGTACAGTTTTGGCACTTTTTCTCTACTTAATAGGTATAATGCTGCTTATATGCTGCTTATCGTATCTTCTCTTTTCATTTTGCAGTTTTGCGCAGATTGTCCAAAATGTCTGGGTCGTTTTCCAACTTGTTCTAACATGATCGCCGTTTTGTGTTGGAAAAAATAGATTTATAATCTTACGGAAAGTTTTTAGTAGTGGAAGTTGCATTACATTTTAGAGTAGTGGGCGATTCGGGGGTAAAAGAAACCTGACCACCCTTCAGAACGTAGATAAATTTTATCCTGATGTAGAAAATAATACCCTATCCTTACTATTTCATCAACGGCAGCATAGCGCATAAAATTTTGCACTGCAATTCTGCCGAAACATACGTATATAGATGACGTAGCTAACACAACAGAATGAAATCAAATCATAAATTATAGGAAAGGAAGTTAATAATCGGAAATTTGGGGGTCTCTTAACGAGATAGATGCATGAAGGGACATCTAAAAATCAACTTTAGATACTATAGTTTAGGTGCAGATTTTAGAAGTAAGATATTAGATTTTCTACACTGCAAAATTGCTTGGGACAAAGTTTATATATTTCAAAGAGCGTCACTACCTATGGTTGTATGAAAAGCAAGGTTGTATCGGTAGCATATCCCACAATACCGATTATTTTTGTTGCGTCCGTGAACGATAAGAGAATACCACTGCATGATACTGCAGGGCTCGCTGTAACTGACCTCAAAGGAGAAACAAAAAGCCAAACCACAATCATTGTCGATAGTAGCCGAGATAAAACAATTTTCTTGCTTGAAGGACAGCGTGTAGATGCAAGGAGAGAATTGGATATTAATAGAGTAGTTGAAGTATTTGCTAACGAAAGTGGAAAAAGCGGAATAGCACTTAGGATAGAGTCGATTAATACGAATATTTATTCAGGATCTAGCGATTCTGGCGCAGCAGCTCTCGTTGTCGGACTTAATAGACTTTTTGGCACCAATTTTTCATTAGGTAGGTTGGCTCAGCTAGGTAATCAAATCTCCGAAAGCGCTGGTAGGTCTGTTTTTGGCGGAATGAACCAGTATATTGTAAGTGAGGGAGAACCGTTCGGAAGACAGATCGCTTCGGAGCAAGAACTTGCTGGCATTAGAATATTCGCAATGGGATTTGATTATGAATCAAGAGTTTCGGCACAACAGATTTTTGACGTATGCAAGGTTAGCCCCTTTTGGCAGATGCGTGTTGATAAAATACCTTACTGGAGAAGAGAAGTAGAAGAAGGACTAACGCAAAAAGATTGGAAACGTGTATTTGCAAATGCAGAAGAGAATTGCGCAAATGCCCATTACTTAATAGAGAATGGCGGTTTACGCCCAAGAAGAAAAGAGATGATGGAAGCAGTAATAGCCATAGAAGATATACGCAGGGAAGACAACCTTTCTGTTTACTGGACTGCAGGCGGAGGTAAGGTCATTAATGCATTTAGCTGGGATCCGGAAGCGGAAAAGGTTCTGGAATTGCTTAGAGGAAAAGGGCAAAACCCTGTAGAATACAAGGTTGCGTCTGGAGCTCAGGTAATCAGTATTGAATAGTGATAAAAGTGACACACAAGATAATGGTTGTAGGAGGAATTCCAGGAGTCGGAAAGACCAGTATATCCGGTCATCTTCTAAGGACATTCAATATGGATATAATGCTTTCAATGGATTATGTCAGAGAATTTGTTAGAGGAACAGGAATGGACAAGGAGGGTGTGCTTAATACAAGCGTGTATGATGCATGGCAAAGATTTGGTGAAAAAACGCCGGAAAACATACTCAGGGGCTACAAAGAACAGGGAGCTATACTCTCAAAAGGAACAAATGCAGTAATAGAAAGAGCCATTAAGAATAAGGAAAGCCTTGTGTTTGAAACTTTATACTTCATACCGGAACAACTAACCACATTGAGTAATGATGAAGTTATTTCTCTTTATATCCAAGTTTCAGATCAAGAGGTGCATAAGAGAATGCTCCTTGAAAGAGACCAATATACACATCCTGGCCAATCCGGTGATAGGCTTGCAGAACACATTAGTGATTATAGGATAATGGCGAAAGATGCGCTTTTTGCATGCAGAAAAGCCGGGATTACGGTTTTTGACAATCTTAATTATCAAAAAACAAAAACAGAGATAACAGAGTTCATTGCAACTAGGATTGCTTGAAGAGTTCTTCAGCCTTCTTTAGTTCAGATTTTCCCATAGAATAATTTACATCAGGTGGCCGCTTGCCGTGGATTGCAATATAACTCTGCTGAGATACAAAGTTGTTCAGTTCTTTTTTGCTTGGCGAGAGTACTGTTATAGAAGGACCAGTGTCGGCGGTCAGATACACGGATCTCCCATCTCTTTGGAATTCTTTTACGTTATTGATTAACTTTACACTTTTTTCGGTATCTACAATAATCCCACCAGAGATAAGCAAAGAACGAAGATAAAAAGTGTCTTCTTGTCCTTGTTTAATCAAATTTTCAATATTGGTATCTGAATTAAGGATCTTTGCTATTCTATCAAATTTATCTTTAATCCAAATTGGATAGAAGGGTGAGGAAGAGGCTACTCCATGCGCGTCCATAGTCTTTATGTTATGGAAATCTGGAAATGTGGCAAAATATAAGTCTCCTTTCAATATGGGGCCATAGCCTCTACAATCTTCCTCTTTTATTTTTGGATAAGAAACCCAGACCGATATTCCATTTATAGCGGACCTTGTTCCTGATCCAGAAGCAAGTCTTGCAAATCTAGAAACAAATGAGTTATCTTTGCTCGCCTCGCTGCCGAAAACATTGGATATGATCGCTCTTGATGCTGCGCTTGCAACTGCTGCGGATTCGCCAAGCCCTTTTGCCTTTTTATATTTTTTGATGCGGTTAATACTTAACTCAAACGAACCGCCAATACCTGTAATAGATTTAAATGCAGTTAGTGCCTTTTCCATTCTTTTTGTATAAGTCTCGTTAGTTTCGCCATCAAGGAAAAAAACATCTCTTCCTTTTTTACTATATTTACAAACACATTTTGCCAAACTGAAATCGGTAGTCATAGATATAGATGGTGCATGCGCTATGTTCATCACCTTATCATAATAGCCTAAGAATTTCTCGAAGGCAGTTATCGGGTAACCTTCTCCGTATGTAACCTTCCCATCAGAAAGCTCTGGCTCGTAATTAGTGAGCTTTTTGTAAAATCCTTTGGATTTAACAAGGTCTAATACATGCTCTCCTTTAGAGTTAATCTCTGTAATCATCTGAGAATCTAAAATAGATTTATTGGATTTATCGGTCACTGTAAAACCTGATTGTATTTCTCAATTGACACGTTTATAAACGTTAGTAGGGATGCAGTTGCACGGTATATTAATGTTCCTTTTTCATACTAATTTAGTGTTTATCTGAAAGATTTAGTTTTGATCAAGATGAGTGGAGGTAACATAACTGATTAGAATGTCCTAAGAACCGCAAAAAAGGGAAAAGTCAAGCGGCAAAATCAATTTTAAGGTAATACTAAAATTTTCTATTACTATCTTAGAAACTCTAAGTATATCTTAGATTTATTATACATATGTCAATTTCCATAATTTATTTTTCATATAATTGGAAATATTTGCGTATAAGTACAGTAAGTTACCAATTCCATAACATTGAAATAAAATATTTGTTCAGAAAAGAGTTTATTTTCAGAATTATGGAAAAAGTGGCTTTCTGGTTAGACCATCCCCATTATTTGAAAAGCAAGATAAAAAAGATCTGGTTTTTCTCAGAGGGTCATTTTCTTATCAAAAAAATGGAATTTAAATGTTCCATTACCATATATATGAAATTAATTAGCTTTCCGGCTTTTTGCCAGTATAGTTCCATTTTGGACAGTTCTGAGAGAAAAATTCGTTGTAGAAATAGGCCTTCCTGCGCTAATTTAGATATCTTGCATATAAATCATAGAACCCAAAAATACGCGCTGTAGTAAGCAAAAGAACGCAAATAAACTATATACTAAATAGTATTTAGAAAAACTAATATGGTATTGGTAATAGAAAGAGCGCATTTCGAAATTTGATGCTCAGCACAGACAGCCATAGGTAGTCTAACAAAGAAATTAGGCTGTAATGTTTAGTTTATTTTTGTGGCCTAAGCATAGCCTCTGCCGTATGGCCATTTCTTATTATATACCTCAAATTAGATGTTTCTGCACAAATATTTTTACCATTAGTCGATATATCCAGCGGTGTCCATTTGTTTCCGCTTAATTGCTTGATTTCTAGCTCAGTTCTTTGATACTGCTTGGTAAATATGGCAGCCTCTCCGTTTCTGAAGCCTACAATTCCGAATTCTATAGGGGTACGCTTGGATGCATCAAACTTTGCTGAGAGGAAACTGCCCTTATTACCGATTGTTACCTTGTCGAACTTTTTGCCATTGAAGTAAAAGTTAATCTGCAGTTCGCCCATATCAATTTTTTCCGTCAGTCTTAGTTGCAAGACTAGAGAAGCATAAGGACCTGATGCATCCTTAAAATCATTATATATGTACGAGTTTGCGTCATAATTGGGCATAGATGCAATTTTACCGTTCCCTTTAATAGTATAAGTTATCTTCATGGGATCTGTCTGTGAAGAATTGTACTGAAAAAGTTCTGATCCTGGAGCTATATAGACTTTTTCATTTTTGCTACCGATTGAAACCAAATCCTGCAACCAAAAATTGGCTGTTTTTCCGAGATCAGTTTTGGCTACCAGAGCGGCGTTGAATTGCACAGTATAAAGGCTTATTCCATTCTTTCTTTTCATGTCTATGATCGGACTTACATCTGTGCTCCATTCTGTCTGACCAATTCTAGTGTCAAACCTGCCAAGTCGTATAAGGCCGGCGATTCCGTTGCTTTTCTTTACAGAATTGTTGTATACATAACCTTCTCCACGCGGCAAAATCGTTTCTTTTATCTTTCCGCCCTCTTTGTAGGTTACATATTGTTTGTTTTCAAGATGAGCTGGTATGTTATTATCAATTTGTCTAACTAAAACTTGACAAGAACTTAGCATAAATGCGGATGAAAGCGCAGCTACGGCAAGGATGTTGTTTGCGTTAAACCTTTTCTTGCTCCACATGCTTTACTTGCGCAGCTTTAGATATATAATAGTAATTAGAGTATATCATCATCCGTTTATTTTGCTTTCTGTGGCTGAATCATTGCTTCAGCCATGTGGCCATTTCTTATCTTGTACCTTAAATTAGATGTCTCTGCGCTAACATTTTTGCCGTTAGTCGATATATCCAGCGGTGTCCATTTGTTTCCACTTAATTGCTTGATTTCTAGCTCAGTTCTTTGATACTGCTTGGTAAATATGGCGGCCTCTCCGTTGTCGAATCCTACAATTCCGAATTCTATAGGGATTTGTTTGGGTGCATAAAACTTTGCTGAGAGGAAACTGCCCCTATTACCGATTGTTACCTTGTCGAACCTTTTGCCATCGAAGTAGAAGTTGATCCGCAGTTTCCCATTATCAATCTTCTCTGTCATCGTTAGTTGCATCTCAAGAGAGATATGGGGACCCGATGCATCATTAAAATCGTTATACATGTATGTATTCTGGCCTTTGCCATTCCCTTTAATCGTGTAAGTTATCTTTACCGGGCCGCGCTGCGGCGGGGAATTGTATTGGAAAAGTTCCGATCCTGGAATTATATAAACTTTGCCGCTTTCGCTGCTGGTTGAAACAAAATTCTGCAACCAAAAATGGGCAGTTTTTCCGAGATTGGTCTTAGCTGCCAAAGCAGCGTTGAGTTGTACTGTGTAATGACTTATTCCATTTTTTCTTTTCATATCCATTATTGGACTTGCATCTGTACTCCATTCAGTCTGACCGACAACGGCATCAAATCCCCCAAGTCTTATGAGGCCGGCGATTCCGTTGCTTTTCTTTACAGAATTGTTGTATACATAACCTTGTCCACGCGGCAAAATCGCTTTTTGTATCTTTCCGTTCTCGTTGTAGGTTACATGATGCTCATTTTCAAGCCTAGGTGGCACAATGTTACCTGTTTGCATGGCCGAGGCAGAGTAAGGACTCAGCACCAATGAGGATGAAAGCACTGATGCGACAATGATGCTGTTGGTATTATACCTTTTCAAGTTCTGCATACTCCACCTGTGTAGCTTCAGATATATAATGGTAAATGGTAAGTGACTGTGTCCAATAATTCCACTAAAACCTAGGGGTTTTAATCCCTAGGTTCATACTAGTTTTGGCGACTAGTATGAAACAAAGTAGAAACTGGAAAATATATAATACACGGTTGGTTAATCGCGGCA
>JAKAWS010000003.1 GCA_021816885.1 Microcaldota archaeon | reverse complement strand
GGGGTAGAAGGGATAGCAGATATAATCAGGGATGAATCGCAGGATTCGAAGAGCAGGCAGGATCTCGCGTTCAGGATGGTAAACAGGATATGCAAGGATGACGAGGTAGCAAAAGCGATAAGGGCAGATGGAAAACTAGGGCGCATGGACATGTCTGTCAAGATAGGGCTTGCGATACTTACAGAAGGAATACTTGTGGCACCTACCGAGGGATTCCAAGGGGTGGAGATGCATAAGAATTCTGATGGATCGGATTATGTGGCTGCGCTGTACGCCGGGCCGATAAGGGGGGCTGGAGGCACAAGTGCCGCGCTCTCTGTAGCATTGCTTGACCTTGCCAGAAAGCATATGGGGGTAGGAACGTACAAAGCACAGGCGAAGGAGGTGGAGAGATATCTTGAGGAAATACAACTTTACAACGCCAGAGCCGCTCGGCTACAGTACATGCCGCCCGAAGATGACATTCGCACCATATTCGAGAACTGCCCGGTGTGCATAGATGGACTGCCAACAGAGGAGTTCGAGGTAAGCCTTCACAGGGACATAACAAGGCTTGGCGCCTCTGGAAAAGAGGAAAGGATGACCAATAGGGTCAGAGGAGGGATAGCACTTGTGAGCTGCGAGGGAATCGCCCAGAAAGCGAAGAATATACTGAAGTATACCAAGCTTGCGCAGCTCGATTGGAATTGGCTCAACAACATAATAAAGGTCGACAAAGGCTCTGCACAGCACGAAAGCTCTGAGAAAGATGCAGTATTTCTGCACGAACAGGTCGCGGGGAGGCCGATATTTGCATATCCAGAGCATCCAGGCGCATTTCGGCTCAGATATGGAAGGTCAAGATTCACAGGAATAGCGGCAAAGGGGCTTAATCCAGCCACGATGGTGCTCCTTAAGTTTATAGCTGTCGGGACACAGCTGAAGATAGAAAAGCCCGGAAAGGGATGCATTGTGATGCCTGTCGACTCTATAGAGGGACCTTTCGTAAAGTTGAAGAGCGGAGAGGCTTTTAGGGTGAATGATGTTCCGACCGCAAGGAGGGTATACGGGAACATAAGCAAGATACTCTCTGTCGGTGATATGCTCATAACGCTCGGAGACTTCAAGAAATCGAATACAAGGCTTATGCCAACCAGCTATGTGGAGGAATATTGGTGTGCACAGATCAAGGAGAAAGGACAGGAACAGGAAGCAGTCATAGGCTCGTTTGCAGACGCATACAGCATTTCCAAGAAGCACTCGGTTCCGCTCCATCCGCGATATCTCTATGACTATGCGGACATTCAGGATTATGACGTGCAGATTCTTGCTGATGCGATACGGAAGTCTTCGCTTAGAATGGATAGGAACGGCGAATCTTTGTTTAACCTGGAGGCTGTCTTCTTTGAGGGAGAGCTCGACAGGATAAGGGGGATCGTTGAGAGAATATGCATACCGCACTTTGACTTCGGAGACAAGATAGAGATAAGGGGAGATGACGCGCAGAGCCTTCTCTCGGCTTTCGGCTTCTCTAAGGAAGGTATGATAGACCTTTCCACGAGGAAGATGACAGGGGCTGCGGCGCTTGAGATGCTTAACTCTGTCTCGGAACTGGAGCTGAGACGAAGGGCGTATAGGATAGGCGGCCGTATGGGCCGGCCGGAGAAGGCGAAGGAGAGGCTAATGAAGCCAGCGCCCAATGTGCTTTTCCCGATTGCAGAGCACGGCGGAAAGGACAGAAACCTGTCCAAAGCGTACTTCATAGAGAGCAAGAAACTGAAGAGTAGCGGCGTGCTTCTGGACATAGCGAGCTTCAGATGCAGTATCGGCAAGGAATATGTAGGGTCTGGATTCTGCTCTGTGCACAACTGCAGTGCGGATATAGAGAGAAGGTGCAAAAAATGCGGCGCCAGGACTACGGAGAAGCTCTGCCTAACCTGCGGCACTCCCGCATACTCCAATGAACAGAGAAATGTAAATATGCTCAAGACCATGAATTCTGCGCTGACGAACATAGGGGTAAGCTCTGTACCAAAATCAGTGAAGGGGGTCGGCGGGCTTGTGAGCCGGGACAAGATATCGGAGCCATTGGAAAAAGGAATACTTAGGAGTATGCATAATGTCTATATTTTCAAAGACGGAACAGCACGATTCGACGCGACAGACGCTCCGATTACCCATTTCTATCCGAAGGAGATAGGCACAAGCATAGAAAAGCTGGCAGAGCTCGGATACAGGACAGACTGTTTCGGAAATGGGCTTGTATCGGAAGACCAGCTCGTCGAGCTTATGCATCAGGACGTCATACTCAACAGAAGGGCTGGCGATTATTTCTTCAGGGTGTCAAAGTTTATCGACGACCTTCTTGATAGGCACTATAAAATGGATAGGTTTTATAGGCTCGATAATGCAGATGGGCTTATAGGGCACTGTGTGATTACCCTCTCCCCGCATACATCGGCCGGAGTGCTCGGAAGAATAATAGGGTTCACTGACGCATCGATAGGGTTGTGCCACCCGTATCTCGTCTGCGCACGGCGGAGAAACTGCGACGGCGACGAAGACACCACGATGCTTCTCCTTGATGGCCTCATCAATTTTTCGAGGGAGTACCTTCCGACGACTGTAGGAGGGACTATGGACGCGCCGCTTATCCTTACCCTAAACGTGAACCCTGCAGAGGTGGATGACGAGGTACACGAGATGGAAGTGGTAAGGGAATATTCTTTGGAGTTCTATGACGCGACAGCCGCGATGGGGCCGCCGTCGGACGCGCAGGTCGAGAGCGTCAAGGGACGGATCAGCAGCAATTCCGCATTCTCGGAAATTTGGTTTACACACGAAAGTTCGGCCAACGCAATACCTGATTCGCCGTTGCGCAGTTTCTATACCACAATGAAGACAATGGACGAGAAGGTGGAGGAGCAGTTTAAACTCATGGATATATTGTGCAGCATAGACAGGAAGGACACGGCAAGCAGGCTTATAACAAGCCATTTCATCCCTGACCTTATGGGAAACCTGCACTCGTTCTCTAAGCAGAAGTTCAGATGTATAGCATGCAATGCGAAATACAGAAGGGTGCCGCTTACGGGAACGTGCGAACGATGCGGGGGCAAGATAGTGCTAACAATATCAAAAGGAGGAATAGAGAAATATCTGGTTATGGCCACGGACCTCGCAGATAGGTATGATTTAGACCCTTACATAAAGCAGCGCGTCCGCTTACTTAAGAACGAGATAGATACCGTATTCGGCGTGAGCTCTAGCACAAACCAGAGGCAGTTCAGCCTGGCTAAGTTCCTATGACTTCGCCGGGATTGGGATTTGAACCCAAACTTCCTTGCGGAAACCAGATCTCGAGTTTCGCCCATATGTCTGGCGCAATACCGGTTTCTGCCATCCCGGCAGGATTCTCTTTCTTCACCAAAACATATAAAGTTTGAGAATGTATGATACGCGGTTTGAATGGACAGAGTCGGCCCAAAATACACGAAAAACATATTCTTTGGCGTTGGTTTTAGCCGGCGGCTTCTCATACTTGCGATATTCTTCGCCCTGTCTGTGGCAGGGGTATCCTTCTCCATATACCTGTTCCTCATAGCAAACAGCGCGTATATGTACCTTATAGCTATCCTGTTCTTGACTCTATCTTTCATTACAGGCTCGTTCAACACTTATGCCGCTTACCTTTATTATAAGTCATATTTTTACATCGACCATATGAAAAGGGAGATGGCAGAGATAACGCCTATGTCAAGGTATCCGAAGGTATGCATTATAGTCCCGATAAAGAATGAAGACCCTGCTATAGTCGAGAAGACATTAGCAAGCATCCTCACGATAGACTATCCGAGGAAGAAGCTTGACGTGATGCTCTCAGACACAAGCGATTCGGAGAAAAGGTCTAGGACGCTAGTGCGCTTTTGTAAGTCGAACCGCATAAAGTACCTGTACGGGAGGAGCAGGTGCGGAAAGGCCGGATCCCTCAATGCTGCGCTTAGATATGTGCATGCAGAGTTTGTAGCTATATTCGACTATGATGAGAGGATTGTGAAAAAGAGTTTTCTTAAGGAACTGCTCCCGTATTTCCAGGACAAGAAGATAGGCTATGTCCAGACTGAGAAGAGCTATTTCAAAGGTAGCTTTTTCTCCCAGACTGTCGACCTTTTTGACAAATTCTTCTTCAATTTCATAGAGCCTGCAAGGGCGATAAACAACACGGCGATATACGCGGGCTCGTGCGGTATAATAAGGAAATCTGTGCTCGACGAGGTCGGCGGATTTCCGGAGTATGTTACTGAAGACACGTTTTTCAGCTTCAAGGCGTGTGGCCTGGGATACAAGAGCATGTACGTGCCGAAAGTCTATGCAAAAGGCATACAGGTAAGCAGCTTCAGCGCGCTTGCGAAGCAGCAGTGGAGGTATAACTTCGGCGACACCGAATTCATGAGATATTATATGGGGAAGAAAAAGAACCTAAGGGAGTCGGTAATAAGCCATATAGACTACATAATGCATGGGATGGGACTCAGTTATATATCGGTCATGCTCATATCCTTTACCGTGCTATCGGTGCTCATAGTGTTCTCGGCAGCATCAATAACGCACATCTCGCTGCTGCAGATGTTGAACCTCAGGGACGTTGCGACAGACCTTGAGATAATAGGCTCTTCTGCGCTTTTCCTCTCGATATTCGCGCCTGTCATAATGACAAAGGTTTACTTCGGATCTTTCAAGAAAGGTTTTATGCTCTTTGCGTTGAACTACGCACTGGCTGTCACTAGAACGATTGCGGCTATATCCGTATTCACGAAAAAGAACCCGTTTGCAGTATGGAACAGGCAGAAGACGAACAATAAAGGGAATCTCTTATACTCGCTCTTAAGCACCAGATTGGAGCTCTTGTTCGCAGGTGTGGTGCTGTTATTCAGCTACCTTGCACTAAGCGCAAGCAACATACTCGGTGGATTCTGGCTCGCGTGGTATGGGATAATGTATGGACTTGCTACGCTGTTTGTATACAAATACGGATGATTTACTGATATACATCAAGAGACATAAGACCGAGAACGGCGTCATAATAGCGATGTGCGACGAGCGCCTCATAGGAAAGGTGATATCTGAAGGAGAGGTAGTGATAGACATACAGATGTATGCGGATTTCTACAAAGGAGAGCTCATTGAGGCGAAGGATGCGCCTGCTGCAGAAGAGATAGATGGATTCTCCTCTGCGAACATAGTGGGAGACGAGGCGTGCAGAGCCGCAGTGAAGTTAGGGATGATAGATGCGAAACGGGTAAGGAAAGTAGGGGGTGTGCCGTTCGCACAGTCTTTTAGAGTCAAGGGCTAATCTTTTTTGCAAAAAGGGTGAGCTCACGCCTGTCCTTGACAAGTTTCTTGATAGCTATATCACCGTACGATGCAGACAGTTCGGAAGCCGCATAATCTATCGCCTGCGTTGGCTTGTGGTTGTTTATCTTTAGAGTTAGGACAAGCAGGCCTCCTGCTTTTACGGAGTCTGCGAGAGCAAGCGCACACTTTATGCTTTCGGTATAGTGGGTGTTTGAATCTACTAACAGCATTTCGACACGGCGACCGAGCGTCTTTGCAGTTTCTTCTCCGAAGTTGCTCTTTATGTGTACCAACATGAATTCCTGCTCGGGCATGCCTTGGCAAACTGTTATTCCGGTATCTATCGTGCCGGATATCTTTTTCATTTTATCCAGCTCTTCCGGCTCGGGAACTATTGCAATCTGCCCATATCGCCTGAGTCGCTTGTATTCCAGCTCTCCTTTGTCTATAGCTATGACCCGTTTTCCGTTTCTAAGCATCAGGTCGGTCCAGCCTCCGGGCGCGGCACCGACGTCTATGCATGTATCTACTGTAGAAAGGTCTATGCGGAAGCGTTCTATCGCCTCTTCTAGTTTTCCTTCAGAACGACTTATGTAGTCCTTCTTTGATTGGCCAGGTCGGAAGATAGTACATATGGCGTGCACCGACTCTGGGTCTTCTGCTATGCCGAATATGGCGAAACTGTCCTTTATTATCAAAAGGACGGCGCAGTCCGGATTATCTAGTTTGACCGGATGTTCCTCCGACTCTATCTGCTCCCCGAGCTTTATCTCGATGTCCCTGTTTCGTTCGAACTGTGAGGATGCGTCTATAAGAAATATCCTGAAACTGAGGCCCGGCTTTAACGATTCTGATATAAGAGCGGAGAGACTACCAATCTCGCTGAACTCCGCAGTGTTGGCCTGCATGAGCGAGTATGTGAAGATTTGCTGGCCGTCAATGGCCAACTTTGAAGGCACCGTAAAGATACGCGTATATTTGTCGATTATTAGCTCTGTGGTCCCTTTTGATGGCAGAGAAATCTCAGACTTCGCTTCCTTTATGAATCTATGATCAGATAGAAGTATGTATGTGAAGTCTGCCAAAGAACCATCCTTAGCCCTTTAGGCTTATTATGGCGGCCGCTATGTCTCCGTCTGATGCCTCCAGCGCAGATACGGCAGAGTCCCTGTCTTTTCCGGTAGAGTCCATTACAGTCTTTATATCGTCATCTGTTATCTCTACTTTGGCCACTATGCTGGATTCCGACACATTCCCAGATATCTGAAAACTGACGCTTCCCTGCGCCTCTATTCTTGTTACCTGCGGCTCCCCGATCTCTATCGTTCTGTCGGCGCACTCTATGATGACTCTGTTCGCGTCTATCTCTGAGGACTTTATCCCCATCTTTTCCATCATGCTTTTCAGTTGTCTAGGGTCTATGTTAGGCATCATACAATCAACTCAAGCTTTTTGTGATATGCTGTGCAGCTATCTCTCCGGGATTTATTATATTTTCCATGCCGATACTCCGAAGCTGCTTCTCGGCCGTTGGGGTTTCGGCAACAATCACTATGTTGTCTTTCTTCGTTATGTTTTTGACAAGCAGCGAAACGTATACAGTAAGAGAATCGTGCCTCATATCTATTATTATCCTTTGGGCTTTGTCAAGATTCAGAGAACTCATGTCTTTCTCGGAAGTCACGTCGACGACGAAGGCCTTGTAGCCTTCATCGCTGAGCTGGTCTATTACGACCTTGTCGGGAGAGACAATTATCATGTGTCCGCTCTTTTGCTTGAGTGCGCTAAGAAGTGCGACATTTGTCGGGCCGTATCCTATCAGCACTATATGGTTGTGTAGCAGCCGCTTCTCTGTGCTGCTTATGCGCCCTGCGAAAGATTCCAATCTTTTGCTCATTATATCACTGGATAAAGATGTTAATACAAATGCGAATGTACCTAGGCCGATGATTATCAGCGCTATGACGAACAGCCTTGCAATTGTGCTTACCGGGACTATGTCGCCATATCCAACTGTAGATATGGTCACAATAGTGAAATATACCGCCGTGACAAAACTGTTTATCCCTGTATTGAAGTTACCTGGCGTGCGGCCTAATGTGTAGGTAACTAGCGCTGCACCAAGTACGACTAAGACCAATATGAGCGCATAATAGAGTAGGACTATCTTCTTCATAGCGCATCGCCTGTATGGGTGTGTTGGCCTTTATCGCATCCTGTTCAGCAACAGTCGCACTTGCACGCTTTTTTCCTGCCGCCGCAGTGACTGCAGGTACAGCATGAGCAACAGCTTGTACAGCAGGATTCTGCCTTCTTTGACGACTTTGGACTTTTCTTCGAGCTCTTTGTCGGCATATTATCAATTATGTTTGCATGAGCCTGTTTTTAACCCTTTTGACTGATTAGGGGCCAGTTTGAGTAGAGGTATCTGGGGCAGAAGCAACTGGGTTGATGCGTTTCTTCTTTGTGGTACGTGTCTTCTTTGTAGTAGGTTGCTGTTTCGGAACGTATTTTCCACCGCCTTTCGGAGGCGATTGGCCGTTCGCGAAATGCAGCAGGAAATAATCAGTAAGATCTGATACGGACGCGCCGTAGTCTTTGAGCCTGTGCCTGACGATGCTTACCATCTCGGATAAGACGAGGAAGCGCTTTATCTCTGTGGCCCATTCTAGAAGCTGTACGTCTGATTTGCCGGCTATGAAATTGGTTATTTTCTTCAATGCGCGCGACTCCGCGCGGGCGTATGTGTAACGCGGAGGGAAAAACCGCCTTCCGGACCTTTGGGTCTTCTTCTTAAGGAGGTCTAGGCTTTTGGCTATCTTCGTTAGCGCTTTGGTGTCGTATTCCCCACATTCCTTCTGCATCTTCTTTGTTTTAGATTCTGCCATCTTTATCGCTGCAGTGACGCTCTTTTCCTCTGTAAGGCCGCGGATCAGCGATGCGGCAAATTCTTGAGTTATAGGGTCATGATAGCTGTCTGCCCTTAACAATGATGCCGATGAGCTGATAGCTGTTTTTAAGGAATGTGTGCCTTCTGTCGGATTCCTCAGATACTTGAGGTTCTCTACTATTGTATCCGCGGGACCGGTTACTCTTGTTAAATCTTCCGGTATCCTCTTTAGATTGACCATGATAATCTAGTATATTGGGACTTTTTTGATATATAATCATTTTCCCTCTATACGCTTGAACAGCGCGGTTGCAATTGCAATGAAGACTATAGTAAAGGCGACAGAGGCGGCTCCATCCACGTATATAGGGTAAGTTGAGAAGTGAATCAGTGAAGCACGCATCCCGTCTATGGAATAGAAGAGCGGGTCTATGTGAGCCAGATCGAAGAGCCAGGCCGGCACATTGCCGGTTATCGGGAATAGCGCGCTAGAGAGGAAGAATAATGGCATCACAAAAAAGTTCATGAGTACTTGAAAAGACTCGATGTTGTTTATGAGAGCTGCGATTATCAGGCCTATGGAAACAAATGTCATTGATGCAAGGAACATGAAGACGATCGCTTCTAGTATGCCGGCAACAGAGAGCATGCTCAGAGGTATCACACCTATCGCTGCCACAATCACAAGGATTAGAAGGGCAGTCATCACAGCAATGGTGCTGCTGCCAGCTATCTTCCCAAGCACTATGCTAAGTCTTGATACCGGCGCTACAAGTATCTCCTTTAGAAAGCCGAACTGCCTGTCCCATATGACACTTACCCCTGCGAACATAGAGCTGAAAAGGATGGTCATCCCGATAAGGCCTGGAGATACGAATGTCAGATAGGATATGCTGCTAGAGCCGATGTGCAGGCCGAACGCCGTACCTAACCCTACCCCTACTATCGCAAGCCAGACAAGAGGCTGTCCGCCGCTTCCAACTATGCGCGACTTTGACTTTATGAATCGCAACATCTCCCTAAGCCATATCGTATATATGGCATCTAACGATCGGCTCATCTATGTCTACCTCTTGTGAACGCCCTAAGAACGTCCTTGGATGATGCACTTTCATCTCTTATGTCTCGCCCTGTAAGGCCTATGAAAACATCCTCCAAGGTCGGACGCTTGACAGTCATGTAGTCTATCTCCAGTTTATTTTTGTTTGCCGCCTTGGCTATGATTGGCATAAGTCTAGAGCCATCATTTCCGGATATCTCGATTCCGGTCTCTGACTCTTTTATGTTTTTTATGCCAGAGACCTTTTTGAGCAGGGTATGCAGCTCCTTTTTCTCCTTTGTGCCTATGCGTATTACATCTCCGCCAAACGAGCTCTTTAGGCCTTCTGGCGTACCCATCTTTATTATCTTGCCGTGGTCTATTATCGCAATCCGGTCGCACAGCTCATCCGCCTCCTCCATATAATGTGTGGTAAGTATTATCGAGAGATTCTTCTCTTTGTTCAGTCGGGTTATGTAGCTCCATATCTTTCTGCGGGTCTGGGGATCAAGACCGATTGTTGGCTCATCCAGAAAGAGCACTTTGGGGTGGTGTATGAAGCCTCGCGCTATTTCGAGTCTTCTTTTCATTCCCCCTGAAAAGGTCTTGACTTGGCGGTCTGCGTATTCCTCCAGCTCGACCAGTCTCAGCACATCTTCGATAATAGACTTCTTATCCTCTTTTACTCCATATAGCCTTGCATGAAAGTCTAGGTTCTCGCGCGCGGTCAGCTCATCGTCTAAGGACGGATCTTGGAAGATTATTCCTATTAGCTCCCTTACCTTCTCTTTCTCCCGTACCACATCAAATCCGCATATCTTCACAGAGCCGGAAGTCTTGCTCAATATGGTTGTAAGCATCGATATAGTAGTAGTTTTGCCGGCGCCGTTGGGCCCGAGCAATCCGAATATCTCCCCTTCCTTTACTGTGAACGAGATTCCATCGACTGCAACGAATTTGCCGCCATTCACCTTGAATTCCTTCCTGAGCGCCTTTAACTCTATAGCGTTTGTGTTTTGCATGGATGGATAGTTTAGTCTGGTTTAATAGTCCTTTTGATACAAGTTTAGTGATTGTATGCAGCACGAAAGCAAACATGACGCAAAGACTGACTCCGATTATTCCGGAGGGATAGCAGTAGTGGTAGACTTATTGCTGATTATAATAGTGTCTGGAGTCGCATGGGCATTTACAGCAAGCGGGTTTGTTACTGGCGCAGTATTCATGTTCGTCTTGATTGTAGTCCTTGCATTATCTGTGAGAGTTCTCGACCAGTGGAACAAGATGGCTGTGCTTAGGCTCGGAAAGTATAGGGGGATAATAGGGCCTGGGTTATTCTTCATAGTACCCATAATAGATTCCACCCCGGTAAAGATAGATATAAGGGTGATAAGCACTGCATTTAAGGCAGAGAAAACGCTTACAAAAGACAATGTGCCGGTCGATGTTGACGCGATACTTTTTTGGAAGGTAAGGGAATCGAAGAGCGCAATATTGAATGTGCAGTCTTACTATGATTCTGTGCTGCTTGCCGCACAGACGGCCATGAGAGATGTTATAGGAAAAAGCGCACTGGCTTCTATGCTTGCCGGCAGAGACATAATAGGGAATGATATAAAAGGACTTATAGAGGATAGAGTGAGGGACTGGGGGATAGAGGCAATCTCCGTAGAGATAAGGGATGTCACCATACCTGATGAACTCCAGAACGCCATGGCGAGAGTTGCGACTTCTGATAGGGAGAAACAGGCAAGGGTTATACTTGCGGAGAGCGAATCCCTTGCTGCCGATAAGATGCTGGAGGCTGCGGGAAAGTATATGAACCACCCCCAGGCGATGCAGCTCAGAGCGCTTAACATGATGTATGAAATAAGCCTTACCGGGAAGAACGTTATGGTATTCATACCTACGGAGAGCAGAGGACTCAGCATACCGGTGCCGTTCGGGCTGGCGGGAATAGATGAATACCTGAAGAAGGGAAAATTCGACGGACCGACGATAACGCCTAAACCAAAGAAGAAGGAGACTGCACAGATTCCTCCAGAAGAATGATGACATAGTAGTTAGATGAACGGCGCCTTGCAGCGCCCGTTATAGGGGTTCCTTTCGCGCCTCAAATAAATATTTTGCTATGCATACCTTATAATGCTGATTTCTTTCAAGGATAAGACAGAGATAAAAACTGGGCCGGCAGAGCTTATTTCTTTTTTGTCTGATGCTGAACGGATCGCCAGATGCATACCTGACTCAAAAGGATTTGCGCGTATAGATGATACAAGTTTCTCTATAATAGTAAATCTCGGGGTTGGAATTGTCAGAGGGGATTTCAAGATGGAAGGTAAGGTAAACACGATTTCTGAGGACAGACTCTCCTATTCGCTTTCTGGAAAGGGGCTTGGAAGCGAGATAAGAATAAGGCTTGACCTAGCCGTCGAAGGGTCCGGCAATGCTTCTGTGCTTTCGTGGAGCGCTGATGCGGAATTAAAAGGAGTGATAAGCGGAGTTGGAGAAGGAATATTAAGAGGCGTCGCTAAAGAAAAGATTGGAGGGATAGTCTCTAATATAAGGGGATCTGTTGAGAAGTAGGTGAATTGAATGGAAGAGCTGTTTGCTAAGTCTATAGAATATGCATCGCTTATGCATAAGATATCTGAAGATGAGATGAGGGTGCTTATCTCTGCCGACAAGGCAGGAGACGAGCTTGCCGGACCAGAATATGAGCACTACATGAGGCGTGTGTTCAACTCTGAAGCTCCGGGGATACTGTCTAGGAATTCTCTTCTCGGCATTCCTGTCAGTAAAGAATATGGAGGGCTCGGCATGCCGCCCATAATATCTGTTCTTGTGAAGGAAAGGCTGGGGCAGCTTGGAATGGGGATCTCCAGCTTCATGAACGTGCAGCTTTTTCTATGCGAACAGACAATAGAGAGATGGGGAAGTGATGCACAGAAAAAGGAGTATCTGCCGAAAGCAGTAAAGGGCGAAAAGATATATGCTTTTGGGCTTACCGAACCGGAGGCAGGCAGCGATCCCGCTTCGTTGCGCGCAGAGTACAGAAGAGACGGATCTGCGTTCAGGATCACAGGCACCAAATATCTTATATCGAACGGCACAATATCTGATTACATCATAGTTTTTGCAAGAGAGAAGGATTCTAGAAAGATAAGTGCATTCATAGTCGATGCAAGAAGCGCAGGGATCGAAAGGACGGAACTTAAGGAGAAGATAGGACTTTTTACATCAGATACAGGAATGATAGAGTTTGAGGATGTTGAAATCCCGCAAGAGAATATGATGGGAGGCGAGGGCAATGGAATGCATGTTGCATATTCTGCGCTGCTTAACGCAAGACTGGGAGTTGCGGGAGGATGCATCGGAGTCATTGAAGGTGCGCTTAAAGCATCAGTAAACAGGGCAAAGGAAAGAGTGCAGCATGGAAAAGAGATCGGGAAGCACCAGCTTGTGCAGCAGCATATATCTGCGATCGCCCAGAACCTTGAGATGGCAAGATGGCCGGCTTATTATGCGGCTCTGAGGAAGTACTACTATGAGAAGAGTCCTGATGACAGCGCGCTTATGGAAGAGACTGAAAGGAACGTCTCGCTTGCGAAGAGGATAGCCTCGAGACTCGCATTCGAGTCTGCGGACAGGGCTGTCCAGATACACGGAGGATTTGGATACTCGCTCATGTCTCCAGTAGGCCAGCTTTTCTGCGACAGCAGAGTAGCAAGGATATACGAAGGCACAGACGAGATACAGGACCTCAAAATAGCTTCTGAGGTACTTGGCAAGGGGTTTGAAGCCTACAGGTAAAGAAGATCGGGGCTTTCGAAAGAATGTAAAAGATACATTAACCATTTATCTCTTTCATGCCCATTTACAATTATGGGTCTGGTTGTCAGCGGTGAGGATGGGGACGTATTCAAGATAGCATTGAATAGGCCGGAAAAGCTCAATGCGGTAAACATAGAGATGCTAGGGCTTCTTATAGAGGCATTCGGCAGGGCAGGTGCGTCACAGAGCAAGGTAGTGTTGCTCTACGGAAATGGAATGGCGTTCTGCGCAGGGATGGATCTTTCTTGCCTGGCAGAAATGAAGACAGAGGAAGAGGCTGGGAAGGGTTTCGACCTCTTCCATAAGCTCAATGAAGGGATATGGGGTTCTGATAAGCCAGTAGTAGCTGCGATAAACGGGTACTGCCTTGGTGGAGGAAACGAGTTGGCGATTTCGTGCGATTTCAGAATAGCTTCAAGGAACGCAATCTTTGGACAGCCCGAGATAGTGCATGGAATAACACCAGGCGGAGGTGCGACATACATGCTTCCTTATTTGATTGGAGCAGGAAAGGCGAAAGAGATGATAATGAGAGGCAATCGGATAGATTCGAATGAGGCGCACGGTATCGGATTGGTCAATATGGTCGTTGGAGAAGAGAATGCATACGATTCAGCGTATAAATACTGCACGGAGCTTGCAAAGATGCCGGATGAGGCGCTTGGCCTAGTTAAGAGGGCTATGAACTCGCAGTTCGTTTACGACCCGTCCATAGAGAGAAATGCGTTTGTGAAGAGTGTGATGAGCAATGCGGCAAAGGAGAGGATAGCGGCATTCCTTTCCAAGAGAGATTAGGTTTGGATTATGGAAGAGGTTTACATTATTGAATCGCTGAGAAGCCTTATAGGGAAGTTCATGGGAGGAATGAACGAACTTTCGGCGGTAGAGCTGGGCGCTCAAGTAGTGCGCGAACTCTCATCGAGGATTGGGAAGGAGGTTCGAATAGACGGATTGATATCAGGGAATGTTCTGTCTGCAGGCATAGGGCAGAATCCTGCCAAACAGGTGGTGATGGGGGCAGGATTGCAGTCCAATATCCCTACCTTGAACGTGAATATGGTCTGCGCGTCAGGGCTCAGGGCGATAGAGATAGCAGCAAATATGATAAGGACCGGAGATGCGGAAGTGGTTATAGCAGGAGGGATGGAGAGCATGTCGAACTCGCCAAGAATAATAGGAGGTACAAGACAGTTCGGCAGGATGGGGGATATGGAGCTGGTTGAATTATGCAAACATTCTTCGGAGAGCGGAGATAGATACAGGCTCGTAGACGAGATGGTGCTTGATGGGCTATGGGACTGTTATTCTGAAGTGCACATGGGAGAGCTTGCCGGAAGGATAAGCAAGAGATACAACATCTCCAGGAAAGAACAGGATAGATTCGCCCTGAGGAGCCACCAGAGAGCGGAGGCGGCGAGGCAGAACGGATACTTCAAAGAGGAGATAGTCGGGATAAGAAGGAGGGACGGAGAGACTATCTCAGAGGACGAAGGGATAAGAAGCGATACATCTATAGAAAAACTCGGGGCACTTAAACCAGCCTTTAGGAGCAGTACCGTCACTGCAGGAAACTCATCGCAGTTGAGCGACGGTGCTGCGTTCGCGATAGTGGCATCGAAGAGCAAGGTGGAAGAGATGGGAATAAGGCCAATAGGAAAGATAGAGGCATACGCAGACAGCGGAATAGACCCGGAGTGGTATGGACTTGCACCTATTGATTCGGTAAGGATTGTCCTGAAGAAAGCAGGTGTCGGCTTGGAGAGTGTAGATCTAGTAGAGATAAACGAGGCGTTTGCAGTGCAGACTCTTGCTGTGATGAAGGAGTTGGATATAGATGAATCTAAGCTCAACCCTAATGGGGGCGCGATAGCGCTCGGCCACCCATTGGGGGCATCAGGTGCAAGGATACTCACGACTCTCCTCCATTCGATGAGGAGAATGGGAAAAGATCGTGGAATCGCAACGTTGTGCCACGGTGGAGGAGGATCGGCAAGTATGATAGTAAGCAGGGTGGACCAATGAGCACAAGGATATCAGTAATAGGTATGGGGACTATGGGGGTAGGGATAGCACAAATACTGATAGCTTCAGGGTATGAGGTCATGTGGTTAGGCCATAACAAAAATTCGGTGGAGGCGGGGCTCGCCGGCATCGATGCGAGCCTTCACAAGGCAGTAAAGAAAGGGATGATGACAGAACAGAAGATGACGGATGCGAAAGGGATGCTTTCAACTACAACAGAGTACAAGGATATCGAGGGATCAGAAGCGATAATAGAAGCAGTCAAAGAATCAGTGGACGTAAAAATAGATGTGCTGAGAAGTGCGGACAGGCACAGAGGGCATTCCGTAATAGCAACAAATACATCGTCCATATCGATAACGCGCCTCTCAGAGGCGCTTGAGGACAAGGGCGCGTTCTTGGGAATGCATTTCTTCAATCCTGCGCCAGTAATGAAACTGGTCGAGCTTGTTGTGACGGAGCATACATCTGAAGAGGCAGAGGGCAGGGCAAGATCCATAGCGAATGCATGCGGCAAAACCGCCGTAAGGGTAAATGATTATCCTGGATTCATTGCCAACAACATACTCATACCGATGCTGTACGAGGCTGCGATACTTCTTGAAAGGAACGTCGCAGAGAAAGAGGGAATAGACACAATAGCCCGGCTGGGACTTAACCATCCGATGGGGCCTTTTGAGCTGGCGGATTTCATAGGTTTGGATGTATGCAAGGAGATGGCGGATTCGATATACGATGCGACAAAAGATGAGAGATTTAAGACGCCGGATTCGATAAAGGGGATGGTCGCAGCAGGAAAGTTGGGAAGGAAGACCGGAGAGGGTTTCTATATTTATAAGGAAGGAAGGCAGGGAGCCTGAAAAGCGCGGAAGTCGAACTATGCAGCTGGGCTTACAGCTAAACTTGTTTTGTAGACTCGGTCGGAGGCGCACCTGCGACTCCTGCTTTCAAAGCAGACACTCTCTATCTCTCTTCAAGCTCTGATTTTACAGCTCTGGCCGTTCATTCTCTTACCAACAAGGTCTGGCTTTTTGTCAGATTACGACTTAGTATTGGTTCTCCGACTTTTTTCCTTCTCGCATAGTATCGCTTGCCGTTAAACCATCATGCCAAACTGTTAAAGTGAGCCAACCATGCTGTGGAGTTCCTTTGTGGTAATAACTTTAACTCTTTTCTGCATGCCGGAATCAGAGTCATGGCTCCATATTGCGGTATTCTCACGCAGCGCGCAGGAAATGTATAGCCAATCTTTAGGATCATCAACAAGGCTCGCGGCAGCCGGAAGGAACGGTTTTAGATCCTTGTCTGATATGAGAGTAAGTTGACTAAGCACTTTGCCAACCAATCTATATAGCCCATCTTCTTTCAATCCCGATTTCTCCCGTATTTCTTTAATATGAAGTACAAACTCATCTACAATGAATTCCGGTGCAAAAATGAATAGTGCAGGGTTGAAGAAGAGTCTCCTTGTTGTAGAGTCTTTTATAAGACATGCAAATAGTATGTTGGCATCAACTGTTACTCTCATTCAGGAGCGCCTCTGCGTGTTTTGCCGCACTCTTTGATATTTTTGTACCTATCGGATTCCAGTCTTTCCAACCAAACTTGCTCTTTTTAGCTATTCTTTCTGACTCATCGAAATCGGCGATCTTCTGCTCTATTATGCTTCTTACCGCGCTTGACCACTTTACGGAAGAATGCTGTTCCATTTCGCTTTTCAGCTCCTTGCTTATCGAGAGGGTGATGTTGGGCATAAAAACACATATTTATTATGTGAACAAACATATTTAATATTTACTATCAGGATATCAGAACGGCGCAAATAGATTCGGCCGGGAGTGCGCCTATGCTTGCATAGGTAAGCTTCAATGATGATGCCCGCACAACTTGACAGGGAACTTGCCTGATCTATTTATCATTACTTATCTTTGGCGCCGTTTTTCAGGCTATGCATGTAGAAACAGGCGGAATCAGAACCTAGGGGATTGCCAGAATAGGCATATGCCCTTGCTCTGCTGCCGCCGCACTCACTCTTAAATGCACATGTTCCGCATGGGCCTTCCAAACGCCTCTCTCTTATATCCATAAACAACTCGTTTTTAGTGTACACATCAACAATATTCCCATTCTTTACGTTTCCTACTCCGAGCGGGAGGAATCCACCTGGCGAAACGGTCCCGTCATAAGAGACAAACATAATTCCGTCGCCATCTAGAGTGCCGACGGGCTTGATCGTTGAAGGTGCAACGGGTCTGTATCCAAACGCGTCGAGTTCGGAGCGCATTTTTAGATATAACTCATCCCCTGCCCAGTAGTCGGTGCGCTCCCTGCGCTTTGCCACCCGCCTTATGAAGGGAGCTTCCACTGTCCTGACAATTATCCCGCATTTTGAGACATCATAAAGGAAATTGCATACACTTTCGCATTCGCTAGGTGTCAGATCATCGACTCCCTTGCCTCTCCCTGCCTTTATCAGGAAAAATACCTCCCAGACCTTTATGCCAAGTTCCATAAGCTGCTTGAACATCATAGGCAATTCAGTTACGTTCTGTTTCATCACAGTAGTGTTGACCTGGACCGGCAGACCTATACCAATCGCTTGCCGCATGACCGAGATAGTCCTTTCATATGTACCGTTTAACTGCCTTATACTATCATGGATCTCTTTTTGAGTCCCATCTAGGCTCACAGAAATCGATGCGGCGCCGCTGCGTTTCAATTTTTCAAGCACTTCGATAGTGAGGAACTGTGACACGGCAGGGCTCACGGCAAAGCCGATTCCCTTGCTGGAGGTATAAGCCAAAAGCTCATAGAGATCATCCCTCTTAAGCGGATCCCCTCCAGTAAATATGATTACTGGATAGGGCTTGCCGAACGCAGCGACCTGATCTATAAGATTCTTGCCTTCTGCTGTGCTTAATTCTCCGGGAAGTGGATTCTCTATTGCGTCTGCCCGGCAGTGCACACAGCGCAACGGGCATGCCCTAGTGGTTTCCCAGAAAAGCAGTATGGGTTTGTTAGAGAAAGTCATCTGACTCAACACAGCGATATATTTTTCGACACTAACAATTAAAATATCCTGTGCTAAATATCGATTTGTGGAAAATGAAGGAAAGAAAAGAATCGCAGTGCTCCTGATGAGCGTTGGCAGCCCGAGCAACCAGGACGAGGTCGAAAAGTACGTTTCAGAGCTGAGAATGGAACATAAGGTGACTAAGCAGCTTGTAATAGGGCTGTTGAAGGACTGGCGCAATGCAGCTACTGTCGCAAGAGCCATGCGCAAGCCCACAAAAAAGCAGATGGATGCGCTCAGAAGTAAATACGCTAGCATAGGGTTTTCGCCGCTGCTGGAGATAACCAACAGGCAAGCAATCGCCTTGCAGTCAAAGCTAAGTGAGAAAGGAGTAAATGCGGGTGTCTACCCGGCAATGAAGCGTCTGCATCCGTCGATAAGGGAGGTGGTAGCGAAAATAAAGGAAGCTGGTTGCGCCGAGGTCATAGGGATAGTCATGTTCCCTTCATACTCAAAGGTGTTCAATGACAAATACGAGAAGATCCTGCTATCCGAGATGAAGGCGCAGAGGATGGACTGCAGCGCAACCGTGATTAAATCATGGGATGATAATGTCCAATTCTTGGATACGTGGAAGGAAAGCATACTCAAGGCATATGCTCCGATTAGGGGAGAGAGGACCATGGTGATATTCACCACCCACAGTATGCCGAAAGTGTTCATCGATGGAGGCGACGAGTACATAAAAAATTTCGAAAGAACTGCCAGAAGGCTTGCAACGGAGCTTATGCTTCAAGATTGGACATGCGGATACTACACAGGAGGCCATCCGGCTCCGGTCAAGGACATAAAGATCTGCATATCGGAATCAAAATCGAAAGGATTTGAACGAGTACTGCTGGTGCCGTTGGGATATGTGGCGGAGAACATGGAAACGTTATACGGTTTAGGCGCTGAATGCGACGAAACTGCAAAAAAGATAGACATAGGGATCACCAGGATGCATCCACCTAACGATTCAGAGAAGTTGATTAATGCCATGGCGGAACTCATAGTAAGAAACCTGTAATTATCTCTTTTGGCTCCTGCTTAGCGGCTTCAGCACGATATACTTGTCCAAGAAGAGCCCGTACAGCTTCAACCCGTAGGGCAGCTTACCGGTTTGTCCCGTAATTTCGCTTGGGAAAAAACGTGGACTCTGCGGGATTCGCACCCGCGGCCTCCTCGTTGCGAACGAGGCGCTCTACTACTGAGCCAAGAGCCCCTTTATCAGAGCTTTTTTATGAGAATTTATAAACCCTATAGCAGATACTTAAATGGTTGATGTGCGTGCGCTCCTCTGCTAAACCGCCGAAGAAGAATGTTAAGGCAAGCGAACCTGCCGAACCGCTTGCCAGATTGATAGAGCGTATCGCATCCGAGACTAAACCTACCAAGGACGAGATATTTCTTACTACTGAGTATGCTGATTCAATAATCTCAAGGCTGAAGAGCAAGCTTCCCGGCGATGTTGAGATAATAATGGCGGGTTCTGTCGCACGTGGCACACAGATACGCGGCTCTTCGGACATAGACATTTTCCTTCAGTTTCCCAAAGTTATGGAGGAAAGGGAGATGGAGAAAAAAGCCCTTTTTATCGCTAAGCGCATAGTCGATAGGAAGAACGAGCATTTTGTGATAAACTATGCTGAACATCCTTACCTCAAGATCATCGAGAATAAGTCTGGAATGAGCGCGGATGTGGTTCCCTCGTTCAAGATAAGCGATGCTTCAGAGATCGCTAGTGCTGTTGATCGCACCCCGCTCCACAATATCTTTGTGAATGATAACCTAACAGAAAAACAGAAGGGCGATGTGCGTGCGCTCAAATACCTGCTTAAGCAACACTACATATACGGAGCCGAAGCAAGAATTGGCGGATTCTCCGGATACCTTTGCGAGCTCCTTATCTGCAGTTACGGAAGCCTTCTTAAGATGCTGAAGTCTCTTTCAGACGCGAAACTCCCTGTCCTGATAAGGCCAGAAATACAGGAGGTCGTATATGGCGATAGGGGCTTGGAATTCTCGAGGCGGTTCGCCTCCAATCTTGTAGTTGTGGATCCTACCGACCCGAACAGGAATGTCGCTGCCGCCGTATCTGACGAGTCCTTCGCAAGGCTTGTTATTATATCCAGGATGCTTCTTGCATCCAAGAATCTTTCATCTGTATTCTTCGGGAAGAAATTCTCTGATGAGAGGGCCTCCGCAAGCATTGAAGGCTTCAAGCGCAAATTCAGTATCGAGTCATGCAGCATAGTCATGCCTGTCAGCAAGATATCTGAAGATACCGTATGGCCACAGATAACCAAGCTCAGAAAGAACCTTGAAAAACTGGTCTCTGAGAGCATATCCGAGCCAATACTTGTTGTCCAAAGCCTTTATCAGAATGTGGCAATAATCACTTTCTTCTTGAATCGTGCAGAAATAGGCTCTGAGTCGGTCCGCGGCCCTAGCGTCTTCATCAAAGATGGCGCATCGTCGTTTTATCTCAAACATAGCCCCAGCGAGATATTACTTCTGTCTGGCGAACGACTTGTCTCGATTAGAAAGTCTGAAATAAGAGACCTTGAAGGATTTCTCAGGTGGGCTGTAAAAGATAAAAAATTCCCGTTTCCTTCCCACATAATGAAAGGAAAGAGCAAAATCCTTAAACGCCTGCCCGAACGCTATGCGAAGCCAGTCTGGCAGGAGATGATGAAAAGAGTCCTTAATCCTTAAATCTGTTGGTCATTAGTAGTATGTATTTTCAGTAGAGGGTTCAGAGAAGAGCTAAAAGTACTGTTTAACATAAACATAATGAAAGTGGAGGTAATACAGGAACAAGCGACGGGACCAATTGCGCGCATACATTTCGTTAGGAACACAAGCCTGATTTTATATGGAAAAAACAATAGAAGATATAAGGCTTGACGTTTTCCTAGTAAAAAATGGCTATGCAGACAGCAGAGAGAAGGCGAAACACCTGATAAAATCCGGAAGCATACTGGTCGACGACGCGGTGGTACAAGAACCAAGCAAACGTGTGAATGAAAACACCAAGATTAAAATTATTGAGGGATTTAAGTATGTTAGCAGGGGCGGCTACAAGATAGACAGTGCAGCCAGACACTTTGGGATAGTTTTCGAGGATAAAATAATCGCTGACATAGGGTGCAGCAAAGGCGGATTCACAGACTACTCACTAAAGCGCGGAGCGAAGAGAGTTTACGCAATCGATACTGGAGATGTTCTGGACAAGACACTAAAGAGTGATTCTAGAGTGGTGTACATGCCGAATACCGATGCACGAACCATCAAAGAATTAGGGGAAACCCCGGACCTGTGCCTTGTTGATGTGACATTCTCAACAATAGAAAGCATCCTTTCAGTCGCAAAGAACTGGCTCGGAACAAATGGAGGGGTATTAGGTCTCATAAAACCACCATTCGAGGGTAGCGGGAAGGTGAAAAAGGTTCGGAATTATGAAGAGTGCACAAGAATAGCGGAAAGAATCGCCGAATGGGCTAGGAACAACGGCTATCTGGTAAATGGTTTGGTAAGTTCTGAGCTTAAAGGAAAATCTTCCGAGCAGCAGGAGTTCTTTATCTACCTAATCAAGAAGTAACATCTTAATCATTGATTCCCGTACTTCTTTATGTAAGGGATAAGTTCAGTTAAGTATCTTTTCTGGCCCGACCTCCTTCTCTTTTTGCTTCCTTGTATCCTTTCCTTTATGTATTTTGCCATACCCTCCATCTCCTCTTTGTCCGATATCTCGTATGTTTCCTTGTACATCCCCGATGCCTTGGATCCACTGTAGTCTATCGCTTCGGATACCAGGTTATCCATTATCTTCCTCTTGCTGTAGCCTCTTTGCTTCATCCTTCTTTCAAGCTCTTTGAGATGTGCTCTTATCACTACTGCGATATCCGCCCCAAGATTCATCTCTACGCCAAGGTGTCCGACCACCACCCATGACCCACTCCTTTTTGTCTCGCTATTTATCGCACGTTCCAACTCCCCTAACCTTACAGTTTTTGTCCCGTCTGCGTCAGCCTTTTTAAAGAATAGGCGGCGTGCCTTTGCCACGTCGTTTATCTCCAATACCTTTACGCCACGAATCCTCTTTTTAAGGATAGATGCAAAATAGCTCTTGCCGGCTGATGGGGTGCCAACCACAACAACGCCGATGCTTTTCATAGGTAACCTTTTGCCGCGTCTATCGCGTCAGTTATCTCTGTCTTGGCGTATTCCATGTCGAGAACTGGATTTGATGGTATGTTTATCCTAATCGCATAGTTCTTGCTGTTCGTGGCGAATGTCCAGTCCGATACCTTATACTCGTTGTATGTTAGCGCTCCGCCTATCACAAAGTTAGACATTCCGAGCAGCTTCTGCGCCAACGCAAGAGTGTTGTCGTCCGCGTTGTCGACGTATATCATCTCCGTATTATCGAATCCGTCTGTGTCCTTAGGGGTTATCATTGGTATCCCCAGCTGCCTTGCCTGTATGGATATCGCCTGTCCTAGCTTCTTAGATACAGCGTCTGCCTTCGCCATATCATCATTAAACCTTTTCTGGGCATCCCCCATGCTCTTTATTATCTCGTCTATGTCTTCGCTTAGTTCTGCCTCTATCTGTTCTATTTTATTAGCTATGTCCTGATCATTTGAGAAGCCTTGCGGGTTTCTTAAGAATTCTTCTATATCTATTCCAAACTTGCTCTTTATGTTAGGCGCTATCCTTTTTAGTATGAATTCCGCGTTGCTGGTCGTCTCTGCCATAGCATCACAGATTCAATTGTTTGGGAAGGTATAATAAACTTGGGCAGAAATCCTATTTTCTGGTTTGCATGTCAGAAAAGATTGAAGAACGCGTGAAGAAGGATATCTCAGCGTTTTCTGAGAATTTAGAGATGCTCAGAGGTATCGCGCTTCCGGAAGATCTGGAGAAGATACGCGAACTTGCGAAGATGTATGCGGAGGATGCGCACTCGTATATGGAAAAGGGCGACCTGGTCACCTCCTTCTCTTGCATCTCGTACGCACACGGGCTTCTCGATGCTGTGCTGAAGATAATGAAGGTCGATAAGTATGGGATATGAGGAGGGATTGGCGGTCATAGACGAGGGTTCTGCTTTCCTAAACCCTCTTTCGCGTTTCCCTAGGGATATGAGCGTTGCCATCCTCTCGTGTTTCTCCGGGAAGAAGACCCTGCTCGATTCAACTTCGGCGACAGGTATCAGAGGGATAAGGTATGCCAAAGAGCTTGGAATCGAGAACGCGACATTTTTGGATATAAATAAAGATGCGAGCATCTCTGCCAGGAAGAACCTATCGGATAACGGAATCCGCGCTGAGGTGCTCAACGAGAGCATCCAGAGCTTCGCCAACTCCTCAGAAGAGCGTTTTGACATCATAGACCTTGACCCGTTTGGCAGCCCAGTCCCTAACCTGTATGACCTTATGAAGATAGGCAGGGACGGGACCATCTTCCTTGTGAGCGCAACCGATACCGCAGTCCTCTGTGGCGCTCAGCCAGAAGCATGCATGAAGATGTATGGCTCTGTGCCGCTCCATGACGAACTTTGCCATGAGGCAGGGCTTCGCATACTCATAGGATATTGCGCGCGTATATCCGCCCAGTTCAACTACGGAATAGATGTCATCTTCTCCTTCTCTTACAGGCATATGATGAGAATTGCCTTTGTACTCAGGCACGGCGCTGCCAATTCCTCTTCGACGGTGCACAGCCTTGGTTTTGCATATCATTGCATGGACTGCAGGAATATAGATACCAAAATCGGGTTTATCCCAAAACAGAGCGTTTGCAGAGCTTGCGGGGCAGGCGCAGTCTCTTCTGGGATTATGTGGCTCGGTCCGCTTTATGATGAGAAAGTCCGGCGCGACGCGTGCTCGTATTTCGTGCGGTCCGGATTCCCTGACGCCAAGATTGCTAGCATGATATCCGAAGAGACAGATTCTTTATTCTATTACTCTCTGCCTGTGCTTACTAAGATTGCCCGGATGCCTTCAGTGAGCCCTGGAAAGGTCATCAGCTCCCTTAGGGAGGGTGGGTTTTCTGCTTCTCTTACCCACATGGAGAAAGAGAGCATACGTACATCCTGTCCGATAGGCAAGCTTATGGACGTTATAGCCAGCCTTGCTTAGTGTTCTGGTGCCCTGTTTACTGCAATCCTTAGCCTGTTCTCCACGTCGCCCCAGTTTATCAGGTTCCACCATGCTTCTATGTAGTCGTTCCTCTTGTTCTTGTATTGGAGGTAGTACGCGTGCTCAAACTCGTCAAGTATCATTATTATTGGAAGCTCAGCTATCTGGTTCATGAAATGGTTCTCATATGTCATTATCTGTAGGTTTCCGTTCTCCACGTCGTAGTTCAGGGTCGTCCAACCGGTGCCAGGCAGCGATGTCGCAGTCTCAAACAGCACCTTCTTGAACCTGTCCAGGCTCTTGTACTGCTTGTTTATCATGTCCGCTATCATGCCTCCCGGCTTTCCCCTCTTCGATTCCTCTGCCATATTGTTCCAGTATAGGGAATGCAGCTTATGCCCGTTCAGGTTGAAGGTTATGCCTCTCACCACTCCCTGTATGTCATATTCCTTCGTCTCCTCGTTTACTATCTTTCCGAACCTGTCTACTAGGTTGTTGACTGTGTTCACATATGCCTTATGGTGCCCATTATAGTGCACATCCATTATGTCTTTGCTTATGTAAGGCTCAAGCGCATCCAGATTGTAAGGCAGCGGTTTGAGCTCGTATTTCTTGAATATACCCTTTAGATTTTCTTCTGTCATCTTACCACACGATTAAATGCGCTCGAATTTATAAAAGGCTTTCTATGAAAAACAAACGGCGCGGTAAAATATGTTTAAAAACCATCCGTTTTCTGGTTTTCCGTCTCTCGTAACTTGTTGGGGTGGAAACGGTTTAGCGGAATTAAGGGATGGAAAAAGTTTATATATAAAGAAAAAAAGATCTTATTAATGGGGTTAATTAAGGGATGGGGATATGGATCTATACGATACAAATAGGCTTACTGGAGGCATGCGTTGCTCTCTGTGCAGGAAGCTCCTGAAAAACCAAGATGTAAAGTTCCTTGTGTCTTCTGCGGAGCTGCATGAACTCTTTCTCCCTGTGGAAAAGAGACACTTGTGTTTGAGATGTTATTCTGGAATTAGCCCTGACGGGCTATTTGTCAGTGAAGACAGCAGTCTATACCCAAAAGTAGAGAGGCTTGAGGCGGGCTAGTTTTGGCCCGCAGTCTCTTTATTTGCCCTTTTTCTTGGCGGTTTTCTTGGCGGGTTTCTTCTCGTTCTGCCTCCTGCTCGATATAGAGATTACATTCATCTCTAAGTCGTAACCCAGGATCGACTTGAACAACTGAGGCTCCATCTCTATAGTGCTGTCTGCAAATGGATCATTTATGTAGAGCGTGTCGGAATCGTAGCCCTTAACTACCACCCACTGCGGCCCTGCATCCTCCTTATCCGAGGTCTTTTTGTCCTCCATGTAGCTGGAGTTTATCAGAACTATAGGTATCCGTCCTGCATCAAGTTCCTTCTTTATGGTGTTGGTGCTCACCTGCCTGTGCTCCTCTGGGATCTTAAGGGTCTTTACCTTTTCCCTTATCTCGTTGTATGATGCCTTGAGGGTATCAAGGTTTGTCCCTTCGTATACGGCCAACTTCTTCTCGTATCCCTCATCTTTTAGATTATTGCTTATTATCTTGGGCTTAGCGCCCCTCTTTGCCAATGCGTACGCTATCCCATACTTCGAGCCGTGCCAGATGCTACCGCCTATAGCGTCGTTCCATATCTCGAACTCCGTGTCCTTCTTCATCTTGAAATCCTTGTTTATGTATTTTAAGACCATCATCACGCAGGCTGCGGAACCGGTAAACTCCTCGCTCTGCGCATAGCTAGGTATATCATATATTTTCGACTTTACTGCGTTATTCTTGCTCTTCTCTGTCTTTTTGCTCATTTTTACACCTAAATTTTACACTTTGTGAATGTCCTGTGCAGGGAGGGAGATTTGTTCTCGTTTTGAACTCCCGTAGGCCTAAGCCAGCAGATCTTGAGTCTGTCGCGTTTGACCATGCTCCGCCATCCCTGCACGCTGATATTTTCTCAGTTAAATAAATATAAATATCCTTTTTGCGGATGGAGCGTTGTTTACTTTACTACACATACCTACTTTCAAATATTTATACTTAACTGATTTTGATAGCGACGGGTATGTCCGGTTCGGGGATTGCGTGTCAATGCAGATAATTCACTAACTATCATTACACGTGTGACTAATGTTGCCCTAAGGTGGACACGGGCTTCACGCTGATGTCGATATTGGAATTTCAGACTAAGCCAAAATCATAAGATTGTTAAGTTGTTACCAAACTTCGTCTAATGTCTAATCTTAATATGTTCTTTTTATATATGGACCGAAAAATGTCTTATCGGTGCAAACATGCCCGAGACAAAAAAATTTAGAGATATGGACCTAAACGAGCGCTTAGATTACATAAAAGATAATTCTCCTATCTCAGAGGATGGGATGAGCGCAATAAGGGGCTGGAAAGAGATAGAGCTCAAAAAAGGGGAAAACCATATCGGATTCATGCCGTTCTCCATAGGACTTGTCAAAATCACAGTAGATGGAAAAGTGAGACCTATACCTATAGTGACAGAGGAACCGAGTGTTGTGGCGGCTGCCTCACACGGCGCAAAGATGGCTGCGAGTACGGGGGGCTTTGAGACGGCTGTAAACAAGACGGAGACAACAGGCCAGATACAGATAATCGGAATACCTGCATATCGGATGGAAGAGGCGATTGAAAAGATCAATGCCTCAACCGACAGTTTGACCGAGGAGGGAAATCAAGCATCTCCGCATCTGGTTGCGGCCGGAGGAGGCATCCGGAGCATAAGAAACAAAGTGATAGACACAAAGTGCGGCCAACAGCTGATAATAGATTTTGATGTAGAATGCATGGAGGCCATGGGAGCGAATGCAGTAAGTAAAATGGCAGAGGCCATGGCAAAACCTCTTGAAGAGATAACAGGCGGCAAGGTCGTAGGAAGAATACTGTCTAATTTGCATATAGGCAGGGTAGTAACGTGTGCGGCGAAGTTCGACAGAAACGCGATTGGCCTAAGAAAGGAGATGAATGGGAATATTGTAGAAATAAGTCCGGATGAGATGATAGACAGAATTGTGGCACTCAGCGAGTGGGCAGCAAATGACCAATTCAGGGCGACAACCCACAACAAAGGAATAATGAATGGGGTGATAGGAGCAGCTAACGCGCTTGGTCAGGATACTAGGGCAATGGAGGCTGCAGCGCATTCGTACGCTGCGTTCGGCAGACCTTACTCTCCGCTCAGTTATTATGAGAGGTCGGATGACGGAAATCTATATGGCTGCCTTAAAATACCGATACCTGTAGGGGTCGTAGGCGGGGTAATAAACACAAATCCGATAGTGAAAGGGCTTCTTGAGATGACAGGCTGCAATAATTCACGCGAACTGGCATCTGCGATAGCCGCTGTCGGACTCGCGCAAAACGTGTCGGCGCTTAGGATGCTCGCAGGAGAGGGAATAACGAACGGGCATCTGCCGCTGCATCGTCTCAGAACAGAGCAGGGACAGGCCTGAATCGAAACGGTTTAACTTTCCTTGAGAGTTTTGTGGACTCTCAGCACTGAAAGTGGTGTCAGGATGCTTTGGGGCCGCGGCATACGGTATTCGTTCCTAAGATGAGGAGTGCTCTATCGCAGAGCTTATCTGAGCATACTCCTCTTTCGATATTATCCTGTCATCTATAAACTTTTTCTTTGTTAGCACACGGCGCAGTATCTCTTTTCGCTCTGCAGAAACCCCGTATGTACTGCTTAATATGTCTGATACGCTTTGCGCCTTTACCTCTCCAGATACTTCCTTAATCCATGCATCTATCTCGTTCACATAGCCTATCAGTATAGATATGCTCTCTACCGATAGCAAGAACTTTCTTAACGACTCGATGCGCTCCAGCATCTTCGGGTTGTTCTCTCCGTTGTCCTCCACATACTTTGAGTACTTCGTGCGCAACTCGCCTTTTTCTTTGAGCAGGTTGCCTATCACCATCATCTTTTTTTCGTATTCGCGGTCCTGCTCTGGCGCGCTGCTTACCTCTCCGTTTATGGCTATGTTCCCGGATTTTATCTCCCTGTCGAGTAGATCTATCGCTTCGCTGGCGAACTCGTCTCGTATGCGCACAAGCAGGTCTTCGCAGAGGAGCCATGCCTTATGTCTGTTTTCCATGCAAACATTCCTTCAGACAAGAAGATTCTTCTCCATGATACAGCAGCGTTTCCGTATATTGAGAGATATCTGTCTGTCTATATGTTGAATATTAGGTATACAAGACCAAATCCCATTGCAAGTATACCGAGTCCGGCGGTCACATAAACTATCTTCGCCTTTCCTGCAATCTTTATAAGGAAGTCAATCAGGAAAAGGCTGACAATTATAGCGACTATCATCGCTATTATAAGTCCAGTGGTGCCGATTCCTGCAAGCGATGCTATTACGTTGCCCTTGCTTAGTATTACGGTCATGGCTGCTGCAGCCGTGCTTGCAAATATGCCTATGAGGAAGGACAATCTGAATGCCTCATCGGGTTCCGTGCCCATTATAAGGAGGGCACTGGTCGTTATGCCTGATCTGCTCACTCCCGGCAGCGCAGCTATGCCCTGCACGCCACCCAATATGAAGTAGTCTCTTGTCTTCAGGTCTTCAAACTTCTTTAGGTTCTTGCTCTTAGCTCTCTTTCTTGAATGCCTTATTATTATTGCATCGCCGATGAGAACCATTCCGATGATAAGCATCGGTATGCCGACCGCTACGCCGCTTATGGAGTCGGCCACAAGATAGAGCGGAACCCCTATAATACCAGTCGTGACTGTCGCTACGACAACGTATATAAGCAGGTTTTTGCCATATCTGTCGCTCCTTCCGAGAAGCGCATTGATTAGTGTAAGTATGTCCTTCCTGAAGTATATTATCGCTGCCAGGACTGTCCCTATCTCCATGAAGAGTCCGAATGTGTAAGCTTCAGAATAGGTAAGATGCTGCAGGTATTCTGAAGCTATGATTATCTGGGTCTTACTGCTTATCGGGAGCCATTCGGATATTCCCTGAACTACCCCTATTATGATTGAATGAATCAAGTCTAAGGTGGTAAGCATTATATCAACTACCCTAACCCTTCCTGTCTCATCTTTTTATAGTTTGTGGTAATTACGGCGGTGTCATTTCCGCTTCGTGGGAGTTTTGTGCTTCTGGCGTGTTTCTGCATACTTTGACCTGACGATTGCCCCTATTTTTTTCCGTTGTATTATAAGTGCAAGTCCACATATGATTGTAAAGATTCCGAGCGCTAGAATTCCGGGCGGGTTTGTGTAAGGGGGGCCCTCAATCGTAGTTATTCTCCATATGACGAGTGTGATTAGTCCTGCAAGGATCCAGCCTAAGCCAGATACAGTTATTCCTTTTTCCTCCCGTTGCATGTTAATATTTCTGCAGCGCGCTTAAAATCCTTGTGTTGTATGCTTTGTGTTTCTAACGCATATTTTAATGTAAAATATGCATTACTACATATTATATCTGGTTTATTGGTACCAACCATACACGGTAAATAAGAATTTTGGTCAAATCTTACCTTTAGCCGGTTGGGGTTGCCGGGATTTGAACCCGGACCAGCAGGTTACTTCACTATTCATATTTCCAGATTCTCATCATCGCCCAAACGGCTCAACTTAATACTAAATATCTGGAGCCCACTGCGCTGCCTGGTTACGCCACAACCCCCATAAAAGATTCCACTGCATTATTATTTATAGATTTGTTCCGATACTTACACATGGACAGGTTAGTATACAAAGGCAAAATACTCTCTGTTTTTGAGTATACGCTTAAGGGCAAGGATAAGAAAAGAACCTTGATGGTTAAAGTCAAGGAAAACGACGCGGTGGTAATTATACCGGTAAAGTCGGACGGTAAGGTTGTGCTGGAAAGACAGTACAGGCATGTGATAGGCAGATGGATCTACGAACTGCCGGCCGGGCATGTCGACAAAGGAGAAAGCTACAGAAGTGCTGCCCTCAGAGAGCTAAAAGAGGAGACAGGGTATTCGGCGCGCTCCATGAAAAGACTCTTTGTTGGTTATCCTGCCCCGGGCACATACGCCCAAAAACAGGTTTTCTTTCTCGCTTCAGGACTTGAAAACGGGCACGCGAATCTAGAGGACGATGAATTGATTGATGTGCACGAGCTCGGCCTCAAGAAGGTATTGGAGATGATAAAGGAAAATAGGATAATTGATAGCAAGACGATTGCAGGCGTATTGTACTATTCGGATAACATCCTCAAAGAAAAATTTAATAATAAGATGAGGAATAGGCATTAGGTGTTTTGTTGAATAAGAAGAATCTCCCGTATATTGCAATAATAACCATAATAATAATCGTGGCTGCGTACATTTTCTATACGCAGTTTGCACCATTGCCGCATCTCAGCAATGCGACTGCTAACATCTTCGACGGTCAGCCGTTGAACAACAGTATATACTCCGGACTTTACAATGTGGCAAACAACCAGACGCTCGCAAACAACATAAGCACCGCATTTGCATCCAATAACGGATACTCAAAAATAAACGGAACTCCACTTGCGCTCAATGGAAAACCAGAGATTCTTTATATAGGTGCGGAATACTGCCCGTATTGCGCTGTTACCAGATGGGCTCTTGCTATAGCTCTTATGAGGTTTGGGAGCTTCTCGGGACTGCATTACATGACGTCTAGCGCTGCAGATGTATTTCCAAACACAGCTACGCTGACATTTTATAACTCCACTTACGCGAGCAGCTATATTTCCTTTATCCCTGTAGAGACCGCAACAAACAAGCCGGATCCCGCAATAAATTTCTATTACCCGCTTCAGAGCTTAAACTCTTCAGAAAGTACGACCTTATCTAACTACGACAAAGGCTCTTCCATCCCGTTTATAGATTTTGGAAACTCTAGCTTGCAGGTAGGCAGCGCGATTAATCCGCAAATGATAGGCGGGGACAACTGGAGCACGATTGTTGGAATTCTGGGAAATCCGAATAGCCAGATAACCGAGGAGATATTGGGCACTGCAAACCTTTATACCGCGGCCATATGCGAAAAGACAGGCAACCTTCCAGCAAGCGTCTGCAGCCAGAAATACGTCAAGTCAATAGAGGAGTATGGTTAGAGACGTACTTTATGTATCTCTTTAACATCTTTTTCTGTTCTGATTGGTGTGCCCCTATCACGTTCCGCTCTTCGTTACTGTCCTCTATCGCATACAGCTCGTCCATCCTTTTGCCGTAGAAATGGATAAGTTTAAACTTATCCCCATATATTGCAACCGACCTCCTGTTACTTTGGCGTTTTGCCCTGTAGATCATGTCTGCGCTCTTTGACCTTTTCCTGAGTTTTGATAGTAGGTATTCGTCCCAGCCCTCGCTTATTCCTGTGTGTTCCGAGTAGACATCACCGAACATGTTCCCGTTCAGGTTCTGATAACTGTTGTCCGCCACTTTCTGTATTGCGGCATCTATGCGCCCCAGACTTACCGGCTCTGCTATCGTCTTGCCCTCTTTTAAGGGCTTCCCGTTCTTGAAGCGGACAGATATGAGGGGCACATTCGATACCGCGTTGTAAGGCGTTAGGGAATGGTACAAAAGGCCGTGCTCTCCGAAGAACTGGCCGTGGTCAGACAGGAATACCACCAGAGCATCGTCTAAGATACCTCCTTTCTTCATCAGCCCTAGCGCTTTGCCCACCATCCTGTCCAGATACCTTATCCTCTTCAGATATGCTTCGTGAAGCTCCTTTGTTATGCTTTTGTCTAACTCCAATATTCCACTCATGTATAACCATTTGTCTTGTATTACTTCTTTCCTGACAGGATAGTTCTCGTGGGCTTCTATATAATTCATGAAATAGAATTTAGGCATTATATCGAATTGCTCGGTATCCTCGATGTGCCTCTTTATCATATGGTTTGTGCTCTTTGCGCCTCTGTCCATGTTGTATGTGGAGTCCCGCTCTGCGACGCCCCTGTCTAGTCTTATCCTAAGATCAAGATATATCCTGTCCAGCACCTCTCTTGGAAATATCCTGCTTATCGAGTACGATATATCCATCATCCTTATCCTTGTCGCACTTCCGCCTTGAAGGAGCGCAGACGCACTCTCTACAAGCTTTCCCCTCTTCGATGTGTTTGTCTCTTTCCAAAGATCATATGTACTGTTGAATCCGGTTGAGAGGTTGGTCATACTGTTTAGGAATGGATTATTTGAGAAGAGACTTGTAGTATAGCCCATAGCACATAGCTTTGAAGCGAGGGTGCTGACTTGGTCCGGAAGGAACTTCGTTTTCACGAACCATGGGTCTATCTTATTTGTTCCGTTCTTGAACATGTCTTTTGACGCTTCTGGTATTGAAGAGACCGGCTTGCCTGCGAACATCGATGCGTGCGATGTAGCTGTCCATGTGCCAGGTGCTACCGCATTGGTGTAGTTTACCCCTTCCTTTGCCATCCTGTTTAAGTTCTCTAGGGAGCTGTTCTGATACGTATCTGAAGCCCTAAGAGTGTCAAGCATAAACATTATGACATTCGGCCTACGCTTGTAATCCATAGCTTTCATGGTGTAGAAACAGTATAAATACAGTTCGAAGGAACGGTTACAGCCAAATCAAACCTTTATTATACTTTTCTTTTGATTCCTACATTATTCAAATTCCTCTCGTAAAGTGTGGTGCCTTGAGAATATGTGTGTTGAACCCGTTCTTTTACCCTTATAGCGGGGGGACTGAAACAGTGATACTTGAAGTCTATAGAAGGCTTGCGAAGAAGCACCAGATTACTGTCGTTACAAGCAACCTCCCTGGAGAGGACAGGCGCGTAGAAGAACTTTTTGGGATTGAGGTCGTGAGGTTGAAGACCGATTATATAAACATACCTAAAGCTCCGCTTCCTTATCTGAAGATGTATGGGGTCAAAGAAGCGATACGGCAATGCGGTGCGGACATTTATCACATAAACAATCGATTCCAGTACACGTTAGGAGATGTCAATGAGATAAAGAAAAACGGAAAGCTCGCCATTACGATACATAATTCCCTTCCGCAGAACATAGACCTCCTTACGGATTATGGGGGTTTCTTGTATGACGCTGCGATTGGAAGAAGAATTATAGGAAACGCAGACCTCATTACGGGAGTTTCTACTTATGCGATACGCACCACGGTTCCCAAGAGGCATTTGGGAAGGTCGCATGTGGTGTATAATGGGGTTGATTATCGGGCCTTTGTCAGAAGAGGCAGAAGAGATGCAAGAGTTAAAAAGATTAGAGACAGATTTGGCCTTGATTCTTCAACTTTGATTGATGTGGGAAGGCTGGTTCCGCAAAAAGGGCATGCATATTTGATAAACGCCGTACGCCACGTTTCTGAAAGATTAGATGTGAAACTGCTGATTCTTGGAGATGGACCCCAATATCAGTATCTTAAGAACCTTTCAGAACGGGTTGGCCTGCTGGACTCGGTACTCTTTGCCGGAAAGGTGGGACACGATTCTGCCCCTTATTACTATAACGCTTCTGACCTTTTCTCCTTACAGTCGACATATGAGCCTGCGTCTGTCGCGTTGCTAGAGGCGCTTTCTTCCGAGATTTTCTGCGCCGTGGCCAGGACAGGAGGCATGCCGGAGATGATGGGTAAATGCGGATTGTATACCATGCCGAAGAATCCCCACAGCACATATATGAAGATTATGGAAGCATTGGATATGGATAGGCGGGAAAAAAGACGATTGTCTGCGGAGGGGCGTAGAATGATGATGGCTGTACACGATTGGGGTAAGATATCTAAACAGTATGAAACTTTGTTTTGTAGTGTTTGCAGAGATTAGATATTTATGGGGGCTAAGAAACGGAGCGGATTCTGGAAGTCCTTTACGGATACAGGCAATATGACAAAAAGGGAATATATATCCAGGATAAACACAATATCGATATTCGTTGCACTTGCGTTTCTCATAAGCATTGCGGTTTTCGTCATTATTGCGTGGATAGGGGGAATAGATAAGGTCATTGGGATTATAGAGGCAGCAAATCTGTGGATATATCTCTTGGCGTTTGTCCTGGTTTTCTTTGGCTACCTTCTCAGATTCATAAAATGGAACTATTACTTGAAAAAGCTTGGGATACACGTGCCTTTGAAGAAGAACCTTGTCACATATCTATCATTGTATTCTATGAATATAACGCCAGGGAAGTTCGGGAGAGTCATAGTTGCTTATACACTTAACAGGATAACGAAGAATGGATTGGCAAGCACTTTGCCGGTAGTTACATTCGATATATTTACAGACTTTGTCGGCATAGGTATATTGGCCCTTATTACCGCACTGTATTTCAAGATTTATGTTGTGTATGTGCTTATAATCGATATCGCGCTTATGGTGCCTTACCTTTTCATCCTAAACAGCAAGTTCTACAATTTCATAAAGCCGCGCATGATGAAGAGCAGATTCTTCCTAAGATTCACCGTCTATGGTGATGAATATTTTGCGTTCCAGAGCAAATTGAATAAGCCAAAAGTATATCTTGTCTCGATAGCTACCTCCCTCCCGGCTGCAGTATTCAACGCGTTGGCTCTTTATCTCTGCCTAGTCGCTGTTGGTGTATTTCCGAATGTTATGAACAGCATATTCATACAGACCTCTTCCACAGTGCTAGGTATGGCTACAGGATCTCCAGGCAATATAGGCGTAACTGATGGAACTCTTCTTGCGCTTTTAAGGACAGTCATGGGGCTCAGCGTCGCAAAGAGCTCAGCAGTAACAATCATGGAAAGGATTGCAACCCTCTGGTTTGGGGTTGGGCTGGGCGCTATATTCCTATTTTATAGTATGAGATACTGGAAGGAAAATATGCCGATAAAAAAAGGCAATGGCAAAAAGAACAAAAATAAAAAATGGAGGAGAAAAGTTTAGAACTCTTCATCCACCGGCTCCTCAGGGGCGCCTTCGTCCTCTTCTGAATCTTCGTCTTTATCGCTTTTCGTTCCGGTTCCCTTGCCTACAACACTTATTTTTCCGAATTTTCCTGTTGAAAGCTGAGGCGCGCCTCTGAACTCGCTGACATAGCCGTTCTTTACCTCTATTTTGTCTCCGACGTTGACCTTCTCTATGTCTTCGCCCCAGAGTGACATCGGTATAGTTCCGGTCTCGTCCTTTATCGTTATGTTTGCCACTGTCAATCTCTTTCCGTATTTTGATACGACCTCTCTCGGTTCGTCTTTCTGTACCACTTCCGCCTGCAGTTCCACGTTACTTACTCCTGCTCTGAGTTCCTTTATTTTCATTAAAACACCTAAAGAAGAACGCTTTTCAACGTCAAAAATAGCGTTGCGTATATTCTTGCTCTCCTTTTGTAAATATTTATCTGCTGTAAGGCTTATATACTTTTCCGATTTAGGTTTGGGTGGAATATAGCCTCTTACGAGGACATCTGATTTGAGGGACTTTATATGGAAGGAGAAAATACACCTATGCATCCCTCATTCATGAATGTGCTGAAAAGAAAGGAATCTATAAAAAAGAGCCTTTCTGGGATAAGGCATAAGGTGGGGGTGTATAGTGCTAAAGGAGGGGTGGGAAAGACCACCATATCCATAAATCTGGCTTACACGCTAGCAAAGATGGGATATAAGGTCGGGCTCCTTGACGCCGACATAGACTGTCCGAACGTGACGGCATTCTTGGGATTCGACGAGAAAATAGATATATCAAAGTTGCCGCTTGTGCCGGTAGAGAAGGACGGGATACGCATAGCATCCACATCAATGCTTGTGGACGACTCTAAAAAACCAATAATATGGAGAGGGCCACTTGTGGCTAAGATGCTTGAGGATTTCTTTGAGAAAACAGATTGGGGCAGACTTGATTATCTTGTTATAGATCTGCCGCCGGGCACAAGCGATGCACCGTTAAGTATACTACAGCTCGTGGATATGCAGGGATTTATCATTGTTACCGGCCCGGGAAGGATATCCGCGCTTGATTCGAAAAAATCTGCCCTTATGGTAAAGAGGTTTGGGGTGCAAGTACTTGGCATTGTGGAGAATATGTCAAGGGGAGAACCGAGCGCCAGTTCAGTAGATCTCTCTACCGAGATAGACGCAAAACTCTTGGGCTCTGTGCCTTTTGATACGATGCTGGGCAGCTTGGATGAAAAAGGCGTGGTTGCAGTAATGAATGATGAGAATATATATCAGATATTTGAACGGATAATTATCAGCTCGGGAATAAAGGATTGACTTAGAACCTGTACATTATATTTATTGTATAGAAGTATCGGTTAGGTTTCGTGCCAATCTCTAAAACTGAGCCGGACCCATTATAGTAAGAACAAGAATTTCCATATATGAAATTTCTGGACAATCTTCAGGTTTTATGAGCAGAAAGGACTTTCCGGGCAAAACCACAGATAACGCAAAATATAAATATTTTGTTGCAGTATACTCTTGAGAGACGTTTAGTATTTACAACCATCTTATTTTGTTTTAGTGATATTAAAACTCTTTTCAGATAAAGGTGAAAATATGGCAGAGAACCAGAACTTAGGACAGATAATGCTGCTTCCAGAGGGAGCTACAAGATTATTAGGAAGAGATGCGCAGAGGACAAACATAGCAGTTGCTGTGGCTGTTGCCAATGTCGTGAAAACGACTCTCGGGCCTAAAGGAATGGACAAGATGCTTGTGAGCGACCTCGGAGACATCGTGATAACTAACGATGGCGCAACAATCCTTGAGGAAATGAATGTAGAGCACCCGGTCGCAAAGATAATGGTAAACGTAGCGAAAAGCCAGGACAAGGAAGTTGGTGACGGAACAACAAGCGTTGTCGTGATAGCGGGCAACCTGCTCAAAGGAGCTGACGAACTTATCGAACAAGGTATACACCCTACCGTAATAGTAAGAGGCTATAAGATGGCTGCTGCAAGGGCGGATAAGCTACTTGCGGGAAGCTCTAGAAAGGCGGATGTCAATGACGAAAGCATTTTGAATAAGATAGCACTTGTATCCCTTGGCTCCAAGAACATTGGAGAACGGGAGACAAAGGAGCATCTGGCGAAGATGGTGATAGAGGCAGTTAAGGCAGTCACAGACAAGAACCAGAAGGGCAAGCTCATAATAGACAGGGACTATATAAAGATAGAGAAGAAGACTGGTGGCAGCATCGCCGAAACCAGTTTGATCAGCGGAGTCATAATAGACAAGGAAGTAACCCATCCAAGCATGCCTAAGTTCGTGGAGAATGGGAAGATAGCCTTGCTCGATGCGGCTCTTGAGATAGAAAAGACGGAAACAGATGCAAAGATAGACATAACATCTCCAGAACAATTACAGGGATTTCTCCAGCAAGAAGAGATGATGCTCAAGGAGATGGCCGAAAAGATAAAGAACAGCGGTGCAAACGTGCTCTTTACCCAGAAGGGGATAGACGACGTTGCGCAACACTTCCTGGCGAAGTACGGAATTATGGCTGTCCGCCGTGTCAAAAAGAGCGATATGGAGAAACTAGCAAAGGCGACAAGCGCAAAGATAGTTACGAGCCTTGACGATCTGTCGAAAGACGACCTCGGTTCTGCTGGAATAGTTGAGGAAAGGAAAGTAGGCGGAGAGGAGATGGTCTTCGTAGAAGGGTGCAAAAACCCAAAAAGCGTGAGCATCTTCGTAAGGGGCGGATCACAGCAGGTAATAGACGAGGTGGAGAGGTCCTTGGAGGACGTACTCGGTGCGGTGACTGCTACTATAGAGAACAATGGGATGTATGTTGTAGGAGGCGGTGCTATAGAGATAGACCTTGCCGATGATCTAAGGCAGTACTCTGGCGAAGTAGGCGGAAGGGAACAGCTTGCCATACAGAAATTCGCAGATGCGTTGGAATCCATACCTAAGACCCTTGCTGAGACGGCCGGCATCGATGCCATAGATACGTTGGTGCAGCTCAGGAACAAGCATAAGTCTCCCGAAGGCAAGAAATTCGGCGTGGATATATTCAAGAACACTGTTGGGGATATGGAAACCTTGGGTGTGCTTGAACCTACCAAGATGAAGATCCAGCTGATATACAGTGCGAGCGAGGCTGCGGAGATGATACTCAGGATAGATGATATCATAAGCTCTAGGTCGAAAGGTGCTCCTGGTGGCATGCCGCCAGGAGGGATGGAAGGAGACTGATCCTTCCTTTTGACGTGTTCTGATGAAGAAAGGCAGGGTAATATTGCTGTGTGGTTCTCCAGGTGTGGGCAAAACCGCAGTCGCAGATGCTTTGGCGAAAAAAGGCCATACTTCTGTGACTATAGGCACGCTTATGAAGGAGCTTGCTGTTTCCAAAGGCTATGTGAAGAACAGGGACGAGATAAGATATCTCCCGAAAGAGACCACTACAAAGCTCAGAAAGGCCGCAATAAGGAGGATATCTGAGATGCGCGGTACAGTCATAGTAGATACGCATGTCTCTGTCGCCAACGGAAACAGGTACACATCAGGGATGCCATACGATACTGTATCGATGTTGAACTCCGTCTCTGGGATTATATTTATGGACGCTACGAACAGGGAACTCATGCTTAGGAGAAAGAAGGACAAGGACAGGACCCGTGAGGAGGAGGATGAGCGGAGGATGGACAACCAGCGCGCGATAAACCTTGGCGTCGTCTCTTATTACTTCACCTATTTAAATATACCGCTATACATAATACACAACAGGCAGGGACACATAAGCGAAACAGTAAAGAACTGCCTTGAAGCTATAGAAAACATGGAATGATAGATATGACAGTTACCACAGTTCCCATGCCGATGTATGTTGCGCTTATAATAGTAGGGATAGCGATATTGGATGTCGCTATGTCGACAGCATTGCAGAGAACGCTGGGCAATCCGAAGAAGGCAAGAAGCATACAGAGAAAGCTCAACAAGATAAACAAGGAATTGAGGGAAATGATGAAGAGCGGCGCACCTCAAGAGCATATAATGGCCAAACAGAAGGAGATGATGCCGCATTTCAACGAGAGCATGAAGAACTCGATGAAGCCCATGATAGTGATATTCCCACTCCTGCTTGCTATATATTATGTTTTGATAGGCGTCTACCTCCAGTCCTGGCAGAAGTATGTGATAAATTTCATATTCCCGATGGGGTACAAAGAGCTGTTCATAGCTGTTGTATTTATATTGGGTTTGGTTGTGGGCATATCGATAGCATTATACGATAGAAAGAAAGGCAAGGAAGAGGCAATGGAAGAGGAGAGGCTTAATGGCAACCTAAATGTTGCAAGATAGGTGTTTATTTGACAAAACCGATGTATAGATCGAGGAGTTATAAGAAAGCGAGAAAGGTTACTAGAACAGGAAAGAACGTAGTGCATTATAGAAGGGGGAAGAACGCGCCGCATGTTTGCGCGATATGTATTGCCGAGCTGAACGGGATAGGCACCAGCGGAGGCAAAAGCAGAAGGACAAACAGCAGACAGTTTGGAGGCGTGCTGTGCAGCAGATGCTCTGCTGAAGTGATAAAGTTTGGAAGCAGAGTAGAACAAGGGGAGATAAAGCTTGACGACGTGGGCACAAGATATAGGGCATATGTGCTCCAACTAGTCGCACACTGATTCGATGGTAATGAAAATATGCATAAGCGGCCTTACTGCCTCTGGCAAGACCACAGTATCAGAGGCGCTTGCCCTGAAAATGAAGATAAAGCATGTGCAAAATTCATACAAGGAGCATCTTAGGGGAAACGTTAATATGTCTGGATTTATCGACGCGGCAGATGAGAAGTTTGTAAAGAGCTTCGATATGAAGACCATAGAGATGGCATCTAAGGAAGACTGCGTAGTAAGCACATGGTTGAGCCCGTGGCTTGTGAAGGACGCGGACCTGCGGGTATGGATATATGCGGATATAGGTACAAGAATAAAGAGATATATGGAAAGAGAGACGCTGGCTAGCGAGCAAGAGGCAGGGAAGCGTGTATCCGAAACGGACGATTCCGCCATAGCGAGCTTTAAAAAGTTTTATAACATAGACATAAACGAGCACAGCGATTTTGACCTGCAGATCAACACTGGAAAGATAAGCGTTGAGAGCGCGGTGGACATCATCTCTTTGGCTCTGAAAGATAAGAAAAAGTGAATATTATGATACTAGAAGTAGGAAGGGTCTGCATTAAGAAATACGGAAGGGACGCAGGGAAAAAGGCTGTAATAACCGCTGTGGAAGATGATGGCTTTGTCAGGATATTGACAGCAGCGCGTGCGAAAGAGAGAAGGTGCAATCCAAGACACCTTGAATTTTTGGCACAGAAAGTTGATGTCAAGGATAGGGAAGCGATAGAGGATGCAATAGGAAGCGTGATCAGGAAGAGCCAGAATCAAGCAGCTCAAGGATCTCGTCAGTAAACTTCTCTTTCTTGCTGCTGTTTGTCAGGAGGTCCATCAGCTCTCCGGATTTGATGCTTAGGCTAAATCCCAAGCCGGCAAGCGTCTGGTTTAGTGCGTCGAGCCCTCTTTCCTTTATTGATTCTCCGCGGATTTTGCTGCTCCTTACGGACTCTATCCCTTCTTCCATGGATTTGTTCGTGATTTTTGACGAATCTATCTCTATAAAAGCAGACTTTGAGTACCTTGCGACCATGTTTTTTAAGCTCATGTCGCTGTTTGATATTCCAGGGCGTAGCTCACCTTCGAGTTTTATCCGTATTATCGGCGGCTCGTTGGACTCTTTGATGATGGATTCTATTATTGCAGAACATTCCGAGCGTATCTCCTCTCCACTCTTGCCAGACACGTTGGCCTGCTGTGCAACAAACGGCCTTGATCCTATCTCTACGAACTCGTAGGAATATGTCTTTGTGTCGAATATTATGAAGCCTTTGCTAGACTGTTCTGCGTCCTTCATCTGGGTTATGACTGTGCTACCAGGCACGAGAAACTTCTTCCCGTGTACATTCTGCTCGTTTTTTGTATGGAGGTGACCGTCTATGTATAAATCGAACCCTTCCGGGAGTTCATCGAGGCGCATAAACTGCTCGTTGAACGGCAGGATCTCGTATAAGGATTGGTGAAACATGAATATATTAAAAACTCCGATTACCGGCCTTACTCCAAGCTCAGTTATCTTTGACTTGAAAAGTTCCTCTGATACTCCGCCTATCCCATAAACTGCAATCTTCTCCTCTCCTTTCTGTATCGTGGTCCTAGCCTCGCTCGTATCTACAAGAAGTCCTGCTAGGTCAAGGAGTCTTAGAGCATTGTCCCTCCCTATTGCGGTGCGCTCATGTGTGCCGGACACCGCAACGATAGGCACATCTGTATATGTCTCCCTATCAGCTTCGTATTTTAACACATGCGCTTTCCATTCTTTTTTTGATATCTCTCTGAAAAGGTTTATCCCCTCTGCTATGACATCCGGAGCAGGTGTTCTGCTGTCGAACACATCACCAGGTATAAGTATCATGTCGCACGACGCAGCGGCCATCTCAAGCGCGCGCTTGGCCTGCGAGTATGCATCGGCCCGGAATCTCTCGTACCCCAAGTGCATATCCGAGACAATCCCTATCTTCATAAAATCATCTTTTTGGCCAGTTGTCCCCTAAATTCCGATATGAAATCTTTGTATCCTTCTTGCCCTGGCCCGTAAGAACCGGCAGCGCAGCTATGGCCGCCGCCGTTGCCCTCTATCGCGCCGGATATCTCGCCCATTATCTTGCCAAGATGTATGCCGTATTTCTTCTCTACGGAGCTGCGCATCCTTGCAGAGAAGGATATTTCCTTTTTGTATAACGAATAGAAAAGTGCGATATCAGCTCCGGCCTTTATCGCGAAATCCGCGGTCATATGGGCAGGAAGCTTTGATTCTCCGTGCACAAGGAGCTCCCCTCCAATCACCTCTTTTTGGGAGGAGCAGATGCTGTCTATGATTCCTATGCGCTCCTTTGGCTTGATGTCGTATGATATTTCATCGGATATTGCGGCGTAGTCAGCTCCTGTCATCTCCAATATCTCAGATATGTCCCTAAATGTGCCGGGTGTGGAGTTTATCAGTTCTGCGGAGTCGGATATTATCCCTATAAGCAACATCTTGGCTGCTTGAGGCGACAGAGGCGCGCCTATTTCCTTCAGGGCCCTGTATATTATGTTTGATGTAGATGAATACCTTTCGTCATCGAAGACCACCATGTTCTGGCCTGACGCTGCTTTTGGGAAGTGGTGGTCTATTACCAGTATCTCCTTTTTTGTCTGTGACAGCTCTGGAGCGAGCGGGCCGCACCCTTCGAAATCGTTGACATCCAGCATTATTATCAAATCTGAGTCCCTTCCTATTTCCTTCTGGAAACTTGTGGGAAACCCGTTATCTTTAAGTATGCCCTCGACCTTCGCAGACAGCTTGTCCTGGACGACTATCTTAGAGTTAGGCATATATTCAGATAGAGCTATCGCGGAACCGATGAAGTCAGCGTCGCCGATTGAATGCGAGACCATGGCGATTCTCGTGTTGCGGTTCCCCTCAAGCTTCTCCCTTAATCCCGACATGTCTACCTTTTTCTGCATGATGCCTCACATCTGGTTGTTCTTTAGCATGCCTTCCAGTTCAGACCTCATCTTCTTTTCCTTCTCGGAAAACTCGTGTATCTGGCGGTTTACGACGGTGAGACGCAACTCTATCATCTCTGCTCTCTCCTTTACCGACGTCTCCGCGTCTTCCTTTGTTACCTCTACAATCACAGAGCCTACTGCAGAGAATACTTTGCCTTTTGCCTTTGTTATCTCTACTTCTGCGTTCTTGTGCTCTGTCTTCTGCATAGTCAGTCTATCCTTTTGGGCCGCCAGCGACTGTAGCTGTTCGTTTATCTTTTGGTATTCGATTGTCTTCTCTTCTAGTTCGTTTTTCTCCATAAAATCACTTATCTATGTCGGCGGCTACAAGATCCATGCTTCCCAATATAGTAAACAGGTCGGCATATTTTATCCCTTCGCATATGTGTTCCAGCACCGCGGCGTTGGTATATGTGCCTGAACGGAAATATATCCGATAAGGGCGCTGCTTGTCTGGAACAAGGTAGATTATCCCTTCACCTCTTGGCATCTCAGAATTATTAACTATTATGTCTGGTTTGGCTTGGGGCGATATGAGTTTTATTGGCATGCCTTCGACGTTGTTGTCGTCAGGCATCGCATCGAGGGCCTGTCGTATTATCGATATGCTTTCGAAAATCTCGTTGTATCTTACTTTGTATCTGGCGAACGCATCTCCTGCAGTCTCTGTGCACACTTTGAACTTCATCTCCGAGTATTTGTAGTATGGATTAGACTTCCTTATGTCGTATTCTATGCCTGACGCACGGAGTGCATGCCCAGACACCCCGTACTCTACCGCCTGCTTAGAAGTTATCCTTCCAACCCCCTTTGTTCTTTCCACGAATATTGGATTGGACTCCATGATCTCTTTATATCCCTTTATCTTTGTCTCAAGCGAGTCTGCCAGAGCGTGTGCGTGCTCCTTGAAGTCGTCTGGAAGCTTTCGGTTTAGGCCAGTAAGCCGTATATTTACATAGAACATGCGGCCGCCAGTCACATCTTCAAGAAATCTGAGGATTGAATCCCTCTCCCTAAAGGACCACATAAACATAGTAAACATCTGGCCCAGGTCATTGCATAGCGTGCCGAGGAAAACAAGGTGGCTTGCGATCCTCTGGAATTCAAGAAGTATCATCCTCGCGTACTTCGCCGTCTCTTTTACCTCGAGCCCTAGCACCTTCTCCACAGTGTTCACATAAAGATCGTCCCATGCAAGAGGCGCAAGGTAATCGAACTTTTCGGTGTAAGAGGGGATTTGCATGTACATCCTTGTCTCGCAGAGCTTTTCCACACCTCTATGAAGGAAACCCACATGGGTCTCTATATGGCGTATCGTGTCGCCGTCCATGTCCACTACAAAATGGAGGACTCCGTGTGTGCTCGGATGCACAGGCCCCACGTTTATTCTTGTTAGCGGCATCACTCCACCTTCTTGTATTCATTTCCCCAGACAAACTCCTTTCTCAGGGGATATTCCGTACCATTCCAGTTCTCTAGAAGCAAGCGCTTTGCGCTTCTGCCCATTACCTTTATTCCGAACATCTCTGAAAGTTCGCGTTCGTACCAGTTAGCAGATGGAAACTCCTTTACGATGCTGTCAATCCACAGGTCGTCATCTGTTTTATGGAGCTTTAGCTCTAGATTCAGCGTCTCTGCGGTTTGGAGGTTGGCGAACATGTATATTACTTGAACGTGGTCCGGATAGTCGACAGCAGTTATGAATTTTAGATAGCTGAAGCCCTTAGATTTCGTTTCGTTTAATGTTCTCGCTAATGCTTTTCTCTGAATCTCCGTTTGTATCACCTCTTATCTTATCTTGAAGCTTTATGAGCGCCATGAACAGGTTCTCCGGCCGGGGAGGACAGCCCACAGCGTACACATCCACAGGAAGTATCTGGTCTATCCCATGTATTATATTGTAGCTTTCGTACCATGGACCTCCGGAAGTGGCACACTCTCCGAATGATACGACATAACGCGGCTCTGACATCTGCTCATAGAGCCTCTTGATTCTTGGAGCCATTGATTTTGTGACCCATCCTGCCACGACCATTACATCGCACTGGCGCGGAGTAGCCCGGAATAGAAGGTATCCTTTGCGTTCGGCGTCTATCCTTGGCGAACCAAACGCCATCAGTTCGATGGCGCAGCAGGCAAGGCCGAACTGAAGCGGCCAGAGCGAATTCGTCCTGCCCCAGTCCTTTATTGGCTTTGCTGCCAGCTTCGCTATCTCGCCCATTTTGGTAAACATTACGTTCCCTGAGAGTTTCGCCTTTTGCAGTGACTTTTGAGTCAGATAGCTCATCTCCTTCTCTGCGTTAATGAACTGCTCTGATGTGTAAGGAGCATCTGTCCCGTGCTCTGCGTTATCTTCTGGCATCGGTTATCAACCTGTATCCTAATACGGCAAGCAGCGTGGCGGAGAACAGAACGCCCAGCATACCTATATCTATGGCGTACGGGGTCTGTTTTGCGCCTATTCCCCATAAAAGTATCACTACGCCAACAATCTCAAAAGGCAGAAATATCATGAAAAACGGCATGTACTCTGTGTCTATGTCCTTCGACCTCCCTATGCTATGTTCCGCGCTTTCGTAAGGAGATGTCTTTATCTCGTTTGCCGTAGTGCGTTTCCCTATTAGCTTCGATGCAAGTATAAACGAGCCGCCGACGAACACTGCAAACACGATAAAGAATACAGCCGCAAGATAATCGTAAAGCACCATCAAATCATATTGATTATTAGCCGTATTATTAATCTTTTTCTTTCTATCCTTGCCATATGATACTTGTATATTCAAAGGATAATCAGATATCAAGCCGCGTTGGGGGAGAGCTTATTAAAAACTTCGGTTTTGAGAAAAGCGAGGAGAGGAAAAGAGCGGTAGTTTTCCGTGCAGGAGATAAACTCCTTGTAGAGATAGAAGGAAGGGCGACGGATGCAGATTTTCTTGATTCTGAGTTTAGTACTGACTGTTTTGTGTTTCTTTATTCGCATTTTAGCTCTGCAGGAGTCGCGGCAATGACTGTGCATCCGGAAGGCAACTGGTCTGAAGATAACAGCATTGGAGGGCTGCCTATGGAGCTAGGCTGTGCTGCACCGATGCAGATGTTTTCTGCTTTGAGAAGATTGAGCGCAAACAGGATAGAGAATGCGGATGTGACATATGAGGCAACACACCACGGCCCGCTGCTCAAGACGCCTTCCTTTTTCATGGAGGTTGGCGGAACTGATTCAGAAGAATTGATAAAGGAACTCTGTAGGGTTTTAGCTTTATCTGCGTTTGAGATTTCGTATCCTGAAAAGAGCATGAATAAGGTCGTACTTGGAATAGGGGGAGGTCACTACCCTAAAAAATTCACAAGAATGGCTATTGAGAATGGAGTCGCGTTTGCACACATAATGTCTAAGCATAGCATCGACAGCGTGAAAATGCTAGGCCAGGCGATTTCTAGATCAGAGCCGAGACCTTCAGAAGCATTGATAGAATGGAAGAGCCTAAATAGCAATCAGAGAAAGATGGTTGTAGATGAGCTAGACCATCTTGGCATCAGATATGAAAGAGTTTAGTCGCGTAGACTGCTTTGACAGTAAATTTTATCTGCACAGAATGTTTTTAAGCATCAAAACTTGAATATTAGATTTGGAAAGCGCGAAGTTGCACGGACAGATAATCGGTCATTATGCCGGGCACCACGAACACGAATGGAAAAGGTTATCTGAGGGAAAGGCCATACTGGAATTCATTACAACAGTGCACTACCTTGAGAGATGCCTGTCTAGAAGAGGCATTATACTCGACCTAGGCTAAGGTCATGAAAAATACGCAGTATGGCTGGCCGATCGTGGCTATTATGCCGTATGATCACATATTTCTTTATCTGATACATTAGACTGTATGGCATTATGGCCAACTACTGAAATCTTTGACTGTTACTATGTGCACGAATAAAATAAAGGCTTCGCGTGGAGGTGAAGGTACTGATTGGAAAGACGGATATGCGATGACGGGCAAACTGCTTAATATTCTTATTACAATTCGTAATGAAGATTCTGTCATAGGTATTCCGATATGAAACTTGGCGTAGCTGTATTTTTATTTACGGTGCTGCTAGTCGGCGCGCATCTCAGTTATTCCCAGTATTGGTTCCAAAGCGGGGTGATTGCAAACGGCACAGCTTCGAACAACTCTGGGATCTCAGTACAGATAGAGACGATATATGGACAGAATATAACAAATGGTTCTATCGCTTTTTGGGTCGGGGAGAACCTCCAGAATGGCGCCTTCGTCCAGGTCGGCTATGCAGTAGAAAGTAAGACAGGGGAGTATCCGAATAATTGCACTTCTGGCGGCTGTTCCTCTAAGATATATATGGAAGCCGGCAAGCCGTATTGGTTTTTCGAGTATTTTAGGAGCACCAACAGCGAACAAAGTTTCTATGGCGGTTTTAGCAATGTCAGTTTGGGGAGCAATGGAACATTCAACACTTATTCCGTATCGCCTGACGGGACTTTATGGAAGGCGTACTTAAACGGAAAACTGCTGGGAAGTGTCAATGCAGGTGTGCCGGACTCTGGCAATAATGCGCCGTATGTAGTAGGAGAATATGCGAATGCAAGCACTAATCAGACATACATGATACCTGTGAGGTTCAGGAACTTTTCTGTATATCTTAATGGAAGAGAGGTCAGCGTCCCTGGCGCTTATTCCTATGTAGGGTATGGGGTTTCAAGCAAGGAGGCACTGATAAATAAGTATGGGGTAGAGGAATTAAACAACGAGTCTGATTACTTCGAGGTAGGTTCTGGGCTCCCTATTCCGAAAAATGGAACGGTCATGTGGAATAGGGGATATGAAGTCAGTGTGAGTTCAGGGTTCGGCAATCAGAGCTCTGCGAACTATACGTTTGGAAGCAGAGTAAGCTTATATGAACCAAACGCAGTCAATATATCAACAGGGGAGCGCGAAGTTTTCGTGGGATGGAAAGGTAGCGGGTTTAGGTCATATACAGGGAACTCTACATCTGCAACGGTTGTGGTATACGGCAAAATCACCGAAAGTGCAGTGTGGCAGCTACAGTACTTTGTGAATGTAAGCTCGAATTTCTCGAACGCTACGGGATCTGGTTGGTATGACAATAACAGTTTGGTCCGGTTAGGGATCAACTCTTCGGAGCTATATGCAAACAGCTCTACTAGATATGTGTTTGATGGATGGACGACTGCGAACAAGACATATTCTGGAAATTACATATCGATAAAATCACCGGTTAATGTGACTGCAGTATGGAAAACCGAATACTTTCTTAATCTGAGTTCTGAATATGGGAGTGTGACCGGCTCTGGATGGTATGCCAACCGATCTATTGCCAACTTCTCGCTGAACTTTACCAATATAAGCTCGTCTGACGGAGGAATTATCGGTTTCTATTCTTGGAGCAATGGATATCACGGCAAAAACGGCTCTTTAGAGATGAATAAGGGCTATGACCTCCGCGCCGGATTCCTGCCTATGGTGCATGTGATTCTCGATGTCGTCAGCGAAGGAGGGCAGAATGTAAGCTTCTCTTCCATCGAAGTGGACAATATGACAATGCAAAGGAGCACCTATCTGCCCTTAGGAGATAATTATATGGGATCTATAGACGTGGCTGGTTATAAGATGCCCCTCAACAGAACGGTCAGCATTGCTGGCGCAGGAACCATAAAACTAGTCCTTCCAGTTTACCCTGTTTTGATAAAGACCACGAACTTCTATGGCGGTGCAGTAAATGCCTCGCTTAAACTTGACTTTGATAACGGCACTACCAGTAATGTTTACAGCGGCAGAAATGGAAGCTATATGATGGAATATGTCCCGTATGGCAAAGTCAGCGGCATCGCGGTTTACAGGGGAGAGTCGATACCGTTTGAGGTTGCATACGGCGTAGGCGGAAAGGTCAGCTTTGATTATGGCGAATCATACCTTATTTTCGGGATAATATTGGCCATGCTAACGATAATCGCATATCTTACCGTAAAACATCTTGGTTGGTAGCCATGCCGGACGCAAAGGATATCTACGATTATTTCATATCCAAGCATGGAGCCTTTACCGATGTGCAGAAGGCCTCGTTCGGCATTATAGAGAAGGGTCTTAATTGCCTTATAATATCAGGCACGGGCACTGGCAAGACCGAAGCCGCGATGCTTCCTGCAATAAAGATGCTGAAAGAAAGAGGCTCTGCGCCTATATCTGTCCTTTATATTACCCCGTTAAGGGCGCTCAACAGAGATATGTTAGGCAGGTTTGAAGAGCTATGCGAACATTCTGGATTAAAGGTAGGGGTAAGGCACGGAGATACAAAACAGAGTGAGAGGTCCAGACAGATAAGAAATCCACCTGATATAATGATAACCACACCAGAGACCTTACAGAGCATACTTCCCACGAAGTATATCGGAGAGTATCTTAAGAATCTGAAGGTTGTCATTGTAGACGAGGTACACGAACTTTATTACAGTAAGAGAGGGGCGCAATTGTCTGTCGCCTTGGAGCGTTTGGTCGAACGTGCCGGAGATTTTCAGAGGATAGGGATAAGCGCAACAGTGGACGATGACGACGTGGTCGCAAAATTCCTTTGCGGAAGGCGCGATTGTGTGATTTCGAGAGTAGATGCCCAGAGAGTCCCAGATATAAGGATCGAGTTGCCGCGTAGCGTACCGCAATCTTCAAGGAACAGAGAGTTTGAAGAATTCTTTGGACTTGATGAGGGTTCTTTTGCCAGAATATACGCGATAGTCGAACACATCAAAAAATCAGACTCTTGTCTCATATTCGGAAATACAAGACAGGTAGTGGAGGCATTGGGGAGTCGGTTGCTTTATCTCGATAAGCTGGAGAGTTTTGGAGGAATAGGTGTGCACCATGGTTCTCTAGACAAGGATGAGCGGGCAGAACTTGAGGCTGTTTTCAAAAAAAGGGGCAAGAAGGCGATCATCTCTACAAGTTCGCTTGAACTAGGGATAGACATAGGAAGCATTGATTTTGTGGTACAGTATGGTTCGCCTAAGCAGGCGCTGCGGCTCCTTCAGAGGATGGGGAGGAGTGGGCATTCAATAAGGAAGATATCGAAAGGCTCGGTAATAGCGCTTAACGAGGTAGATTACATAGAGTCGATGGCGGTGCTAGAAAATGCAAGAAATGGCGAGCTAGAGAGTTTCAGTCCGAATTTCGGCGCTTTGGACATTGCTGCCCATCAGATATGCGGCCTTTTGGCAGAGAATGGCGCGACTGATCTGAAGCGCATAAAGGATATATTCGAAAGGTCATTCGTTTACAAGGACATCAAAGAGGAAGAATTGCTTACTCTTTTGAAATTTATGCATGAGCAACACATGATCCTGTTAGACGACAAGCTGTGCAGAGGCACAGGCCGAACGCGTATGTATTATTACGAGCACCTGAGCGCGATACCTGACAGCATAAGATTCAAGGTAAAGAACATAGCGAACGGGAAGATAGTCTCGTTCCTTGACGAAAAGTTCGTGCTGGGCAATGTCTCTGAATCATCTGTTTTCATAACGAAAGGGCTGCCTTGGAAGGTCATAGACATAGAGAAAGACGTTATAACAGTCGAGCCGTGCACAGATGTGTCGGCGGCAGTGCCTGACTGGTACGGAGAGGATATCCCGGTCAGTTTTAGTGTCGCACAAAGATTCCTCGATATTATAGAAAGGGCGGCGGGTTTTGGCGCGCGCGCGGTAGATGAGCTAGTGTTGGGCCAGCTTGCCTTTTTTCCGCTAAAAAGGGGAACTGTGGCAGTAGAGAATATGGAAGGATATACCGTAATTTATACCTTCTTGGGGACCAGAGCTAACGAGTTCATATCGAAATTGCTTGGAACGATGATTACCAAAAGGACGGGATCAAGCGCTAACACAAAAGCTTCCCCGTATCTTATCTTTGTGGAGAGCGATAGGTTTGACATGAAAGCCGTTCTCTCAGACATTTCCGGCTCTAACATAGATAAGACGGCGGAGAGCGTTATAACAGGAACCAGCCTTTTCAATTATAAGTTTGTAGAGATAGCAAAAAGGTTCGGAATAATAGAGAGGGGCGCCAGTCTCTCTAAGAACACAGCAAAGAAGATTGTGGAGATATTCAAAGGCACCCCAGTCTGGCTCGAAGCATATAGGGAGATAAGAGACAATTACTTCGATTATAAAGTCGTTAAGGGGTTCTTTGACGATATAAGAAAAGGGACGCTGCGATTGGAAAAGTTCTCTTCTGGAAAACTTTCTCCGCTTTCAGACAGCATCCTCAACTCGGATTATCACACAAAAGAGCTCATCATGCCAATAAGGCCGAACGCCGCGCTTCTCGAGTCGTTCATACAGTTTACCTCTTCCAAGAAAGCGAAACTGCTCTGCACTTATTGCGGTCTTTCTTTCCAGAGAAAGATATTGGAGGTACAGGATGCGGAAAAGCTTGAGTGCCCAAACTGCAAAAGCGCCATGCTTTGCACTTATACGGACAATTACAGAAAGGTAATCTCAGAGTCAAAGGGCAAAAAAAAGATGACTAGGGCTGACATGAAGGCTTATAGCGAGATGATGATAGAGGCAAGGCTCTTCCGGTCGTATGGCGGAAAGGCAGCTGTCGCGCTTGCCACTTACGGCGTAGGACCCAGGACCGCAGCCCGTGCCCTGAAGATGCAGCGTGATGACCATAGGCTTTTTTATACTGATCTGATAGACGCGCAGAAAAATTTTATAAAGAATAAAAAGTATTGGATGCATAGATAGTTGATAGTTAATGTTGAAAATATGTGGACTTGGGATATATCAGAGTATATCTGATGAGTTAGCAGATAGGCTGGCGGGATCTGATGTATTTGTCGAGAGGTATACATCCAGGATAACCGATAACCAGATATCGGAGATAGAGAGAAAGCTCGGGAAAAAGGTAAGGGAGGCTGATAGGGGCATGCTTGAAGAAAAGGCCGGTGATTTTATAAGGAACGCGCGGGACAGCAATGTGGCGTTGCTGGTCGGAGGGGATCCGCTCATCGCCACTACGCATAAGATATTGTATCTGGAGGCTGTCAGAACAGGGACTGCCATAGAGGTTGTACATGCTTCATCTGTTTTTACCGCTGCGATTGGTGAATCGGGGCTCGATTTCTACAGGTTTGGACAGGTGTGCACGATTGCGGACTGGAAAGAGGGGTACCGTCCGATATCTTTTTATGACAAGCTCTCTATCAATTTCGAGAACAGAATGCACACCCTTATATTGCTGGATTATGATGCGCAGTTTCAACGTTCGATTAGCCATAAGAAAGCGATAGACATAATGTCGGCGGCTGAGGCGGAGAACAGCCGTGGGATTCTGGCAGAGAGCCGCGAGCTCGTAATGATGGCTGATATCGGTTCTGATAATATGAAAGTAATCTATAAATCGATGAGGGAGCTTAGGGAAATCGATATAGACTTTGGGATGTGTTGTTTTATACTTCATTCTGAACTTTCTGAAATAGAAAAGGAGACGTTGATGGTCATGTGTGGACTGCATGCTTGAGATAATATATGATAGGAAAGCGCACATGGCGCTTGTGAAGGACCAGTCTACGATAGACAACCTTAGGCGCACCTCTTTCGGAAGGTTGGATTCCGGTCTTTTGCATCTGGATCTAGTTGAGGCGCTTTATCTGATTGATGTGAGAAACGCTTCGTGCACAGATACGCTAGGAAATAGTGTAAGTTTTAACGAGATTGCGAAAGGGCTCAGTTCGAAGAAGTCCATGGCGAGATATTTCACGTTCAAGGACTGGAGAGACAGAGGACTCGTGATAAAACAACCGGACCACGAGTCTGGATCTGATAGAACACCCATAAAAAGGTATCCTGCATCAAACCTGAACCTGAGAGGAATAAGCCTCGAAGGAGTATTCTTCCCAGAAGACCTAACAGTCATAATCGACGATCAGAAAAAGGGGAAGGAGATATACGACAAGTTCTGGCTAGGCCAGTATGGCACTTACAAAGCTAGCGACAGAGGGATTCTGAACAAGCTCGATATATACGAAGCGGTCTTCCTTATAGATAAAGGGGTATTGAGCATAGATGGCTTTAGCAAGAAAGAGATAGTAGATGCTGCCAGGAAGCGCAGGCAGGATTTTATGAAGCTGTATGAGGTGTATGCAGACTGGAGAGAGAAAGGGTATGTGGTAAAGACTGGTTTTAAGTTTGGAACGCACTTTAGGATATATTTCCCTGGCGCAAAGCCGATAAAGGATGAGAACTGGACCCATTCCAAGCACGTCCTTCATGTATTTCCGCAGGACCAGAAACTACTGACTTCGGAGTGGTCAAGAGCCATACGGGTCGCGCATTCTGTAAGAAAGACGTTCATACTTGCGATACCTGGAAAGAGCAGGAAGAAAAATGAGGAGATAGACTTTGTGCTCTATCACAGGAAAGGAGGGGACAGCGAGTCTCCAGAGCACAGCGCTCCGTCTTACGCGATGCTTTCTCTGACGGAAAGTTCCTATATAGGCGGCGCAGAGCTTTCAAGCATGATAAAGGAGTCGAAATCGAGAAAGCTTGAACTTGTAGTGGCGATTGCCGATAGAGAGACATCCGTCACTTACTACAAGATAAAGAAGATCGACCTGCCTGGAAGCGAGTATGAGTATTATGAGATTGACTGGATGCAGCCTTAGTTGTGCGGGTCTAGAGGGATTTCCATCTTTGATTTTGGACCCTCGACCTACTGGTTAAGAGCCAGCCGCTCTAACCAAGCTGAGCTATAGACCCACAGCTCTTTTTGTTTGTAATGTTTTTTATTTGTTTGGATGTCTTGGTTGCGGTGGATTTGTTGCGATGCGATTATGGCATTATCAAAAAGCGGCAGATCTGCTCTGATAGACTGACATACCATATGCAATAAAGTTTAGATTATGCACCCAAAATCTTCGATGTTGCTGCCTCTACCTTCTTTCTATCCTTCTCCTCTGCTGCTACAAGCAGCATCGTTCTGTTCCTCATCGTCTCGCTGAGCTTTGCGAAAAGTTCGGACTTTTCGCTGAGCTTGCCTGAGATTTTTCTGTTCTTGTCGATTATGTCGATGTCATCCGATCCGCCCTTCAGTTTTATCGCTCTTATTATTGTGTTATCCTGGTCTATGTCTAGTGTCGATACCTTTTCGCGCACCTTCTCTGCCAAGTCATTCTCGTGGATTGGTTTGTAGTATATTCTCTTCAGGAGGCGGCGTTCCGTTATTCTCTTGGATATCTTAGATGCTTCGGTCTCCGAGGCGGCAAGTCTGGCCATTATGGAATAGTCGCTCTCGTTTAGTATGCTTTTCGGGTCTATCTCTCCGGCACCTATGGCAAGATCCAGCGCCCTGTCGAACATCCCTCCTGCTATTATGGTTGTGTGGTGCGTATATGCAGATATAAACATGTAATAGCGCGCTATGAGTATGGATTCTGCGACTTGCAGGCCGCTCTCTTTTATGCCGAGATGTCCCCCAGATATCGCCATTTTGCCCTTTATCCTGTCAGTCTCTATCATACCGTATGCGGTGCCAGTGTAATATGAGTCTCTGACAAGGTAGTCTATCCTGTCCGAGCCAACAGCTCCGCATATTATCTCGCTTGGGTGTGCGCCTTTTATGTAGGAGATTAGTTTCTTGTACGAGAGATTTGAGTCTGATATCTTGTCGCGGATCGAACTTTTGCTGATTATCTCTGCACCTACCTGTTCGTGGTCCTTGTGGAGATAGCGCTTCATTATGTCTTCGGATTGGTGTGAAAACGGAGCATGGCCTATGTCGTGCAGTAATCCGCTCACCGCGAGTTCCGCGTTCTCTATCCCCAACGCCTCGCAGATGTCCTTCGTGACTTTCATGGTGCCGATGGAATGCTCAAAGCGAGTATGATTTGCGCCGGGATATGTAAGATAAAGGAAACCTACCTGCCGTATGTACCTTAGCCTTTGAAAGTGCGGATCATCGATTATCTTCCGCTCTGTGTCGTTTATTTTGATGTCGCCCAGTATCGCGTCCCTTATTGTTATGTCTTTATCCATGCTTATCGGCCATTAACATGTGTATCGCTATGATTATTGCTATAAGGACATCCAACACCGTGCAGTATTCGCATATGTGTCCAAGTGACCATTGTGCAGTAATAGAATATATGACGCCTAATGCTCCCACCGTCAGAAGAGCGTAGACAATCGCTTTGTTCTTTAGGCCCAAGTACACAACCGCAAACAGAAGTATTGACCATGTAAGGGCCATGAACGCTATAGGTATGCCAAATATCGCGGAAAACCTGCTTGTCAGTACCAACTGGCAGTTTATCAGGCCGAACGCGGAGCACGATAATATGCCATGGAAGAAGTGTTCTATCGATAAGTAAATGGCATCTACAAGTGCAGCTACGATAAACCCGAGCTCTATAAATTTTCTGTTGATCTGCATCACCATGTCTTGTTCTGATCTGATTATATTTGTATGGAAAAATTTTAAGGGGTTGCAATTGTATGCAGGCACATCAAAACCGCTTTACGCATATGGCTGACAAACCATAAACCTTTTGTGTAGGGCAGGATACTGATAATAACCACGGCGTCAGGGATTAGGATTCACCCAACACAACAAACCATAGATACATTCACGGGCTGCTGTAGCCATTCTCCCAGTTGGATGTGAAGATTACATTGGTAGGAACGCCGTTGTTGCCGTTTCCGGAGTAGTCGTTCGAGTTCCCGTTCAGCGGCCACCAACCGACGAGGTGCCGTAGGTCTATTGGCGCACCTCCGATACCTTCCTGGTACAATGCAGTAACCTCTGATTGAGATAAGGATGTGTTGTAAATCTGCACATTTGCGATTAGGCCGGTAAGACTGCCCCAGTGCCCGTCACCAATATATGACGGTATCTGGGATGACGTAGTAAGTATGCCCCATGAAGTGACATTTGCAACGTTATTGGTATAAAATGTCTGAGTAGTTGCTCCAGCAGAATAAGTAAACCCTACAAGTTTCCATGCTCCTGATGTTATCAATGGATCTAGGTACTGCCCACGTTCGGCGCTGGAAGTAGTGCTTAGGGCTAAACAAGGAGAAGGAGAACACTGCCCATTAATCCATAACTCAATATAATTCCCAGTATTTGAGCTTCCATAATCATAAATAGAATAATATGTAGGAATTATTGAAGGAATATTTATCCACGCAAATACGGAAAAAGAACTTGAGCCAATAGGCAGTCCGGCAGTTCCGGTGCTGATGACACTACTCACTCCATTAAACTTGGCTACATACTGCGGTATCTCGTTGGTGGTGCATGTCGGTCCCACCGCAGAAACGAACAGGTTGCTGCCCGGCCCGTTCGGTCTTAGTATCTGGCAGCTTCCCGGACTTGCCTTCGGGGAGAACGTGTATGGGTTGAAGAGGTTAAGGGAGAAGAACGCAACCAGCACAATCGCGATGATGAGTATCGCCCACCCGTATGTCATCAGATATTCCATCGCTGACTGCGCTTTCTGACGAAACGCTTTTCCGGAAGGTTTTCGATGCCCTGTTGCAAACCCGGATGATTTGAGAATCGGTTTTTGGCCAGACCTTTTCCGGATGAATTTATTTATCTCTCTCTGGGAAATCTGCGACGAAGTGGCGTTCGCTTCGTTCCTGCACTGTTGCATTGTCATCGCGATACGATGGCAAACAATAGTATAAAAACATTGGTTTTGTCGAAATCATTTACTGTGCCATGGAAAGTTATCTCTGTCATCGCATACTTTGTATGTGCCTTTTGCTTGCTGGTTTTGGCTGGTTCGGGCAACCATTCCAGGACAGATCCCTCCCATCCTACCGACATACCAAAAGGGATATAAATCTAAAATCCGATTATCAAACAGATAAAATTTCTTTCTTTTTTACGATGGTAGACGATGAGCGAAGATAGCTATAGCGCAAAGGATATAGTAGTGCTTTCCGGCACGATGGGTGTTCGGAAACGCCCTGCGATGTACATCGGGTCTACTGGAAGCGCTGGCATGCTCCACCTCCTTTATGAACTGGTAGACAACGCTGTTGACGAAGCTGTCGCTGGATATTGTAAAAACATAACAGTGACAGTCGGCAAAGAGGATGGGATGGATTGGGCTGAAGTCAGCGATGATGGCAGAGGCATACCTGTGGATTCGATAGATGGAAGGTCTGCCCTCGAAACTATAATGACTTCGCTGCATTCAGGCGCCAAATTCAACGATAGGATATACAAAGTGTCTGGCGGTCTTCACGGCGTCGGGCTTACTGTGATAAACGCCCTTTCGGAGTATACTGAAGTAAAGGTAAGGAGAAATGGAACCGAATACAGGCAGCGCTTCTCCAAAGGCACTCCGGTCGGAAGCTTGGAGATAATAGGAAATGCCTCTTCTACCGGCACCACAGTCAGATTCAAACCTGATGCCACGATATTCTCATCGCGGAGTTTTGACACTATGTTCATGAAAGAACACATCAGAGACATCGCGATATTGAACCCAGGTCTTAAGATAGAGTTTACAGACCTGAGAGGCGAGTCCGAAGAGAGGGAAACCTTCCGCTCTGAGCGCGGAATCGTCGACTTGCTTGACATACTTGCCGGAGACAAAGAAAGAATCGGCAAGCCGATAATACTCTCAAAGGAATCTGACTCCGTAGCAGTGAATGTCGCAATGACATATGTGAAGAGCTACAGCGAGAAGCTCGTCTCCTTTGTGAACAATGTGAAGACACCTGAAGGAGGTACCCATGTCGCCGGCTTCCATTCTGCGCTCAGCAGGGCAATACTTGGCTACATACAAAAGAATTCGAAGAAGATCGTCCCTGTTGAAGGGGATGATTGCAGGGAAGGGCTTGTGTGTGTGGTTTCTGTTCTCATGCATGATCCTGAGTTCGAAGGCCAAACAAAAGAAAAACTGGGCTCTCAGAACATCAGGGCAATTGTCGATAATGTAGTCTACCAGTTGCTTGTCAGGCATCTAGAAGAGAACCCTTCTGATGCTTCTAAAATAATGGAGAGCGTTTTAAGGGCGGCGGTAGCCAGAGAGGCGGCACGTAACGCGCGAGACATTGCAAGGAAGAAGAACATGTTTGATAGTGCTGTCCTTCCTGGCAAACTCTCCGACTGCACCGAGAGCGATCCTTCCAGGACCGAGATATTTATAGTGGAGGGAGAGAGCGCTGCTGGTTCCAGCAAACAGGGCAGGGACAGGTTCACGCAGGCAATACTACCGCTTAAGGGTAAGATACTTAATGTAGAGAAGGCAGGAAAGGACAAGATTTTCGGAAACGCCGAGATACGGGCGATGGTCACTGCCTTCGGCACCGGGATTGGCGATGATTTCGACATATCGAAGATGAGGTACGGAAAGGTCATATTGCTTACTGATGCCGATGTTGATGGAAGCCACATAAAGACATTGCTACTGACCTTTTTGTATAGATACATGAAGCAGCTCATAGACAAAGGATTTGTGTACGTGGCGCAGCCGCCACTTTATCGGATAAGCTTCGGAAAAGAGGCAAAGTATGTATATTCGGACAAGGAGATGGAGGCGCTTGTTAAGACCAATCCGAAGGCCAAAATACAAAGATATAAGGGTCTGGGGGAGATGAACCCCGACCAGCTCTGGGAAACGACCATGAACAGCCAGAATAGAATACTGAAAAAGATAACTGTGAAGGATGCTGAGCTGGCAGATACGCTGTTCAGCGTCCTTATGGGAATAGACGTGCAGCCGCGGCGAAGGTTCTTGGAAGAGCATTCGACGGAGGTCTCATTCCTTGACATATAGGTTTTTTTATGCAAAACATCGAGGTATCGATAGAGACTGAGATACAGTCAAGCTACATAGACTACGCAATGAGCGTGATTGTTGGGCGCGCTCTTCCTGACGCTAGAGACGGCCTCAAACCAGCGCAGCGAAGGATACTTTATGCAATGTATATGATAAAGAACACCCATGACCAGCCGACAAAGAAGAGCGCGAGAGTGGTCGGAGAAGTGCTTGGAAAGTTCCATCCGCATGGCGATATGGCGGTCTACGAGACCCTAATCAGGATGGCGCAGGATTTCTCTTTCAATCATCCGCTTGTCGAAGGACAGGGCAACATGGGCTCTATAGATGGTGATCCGCCGGCCGCACAGCGTTACACAGAGGTTAGGACGCAGAAGATCGCTGAGGAGATGTTAGAGGATATAGAAAAGCGCTCTGTGAAGTTTGTGCAGAACTTCGACAACACAGAGGAAGAGCCGGTGGTCCTGCCGTCAAAGATACCAAACTTGCTCGTAAACGGTTCGGCAGGCATAGCTGTTGGGGTGGCGACAAATATTCTCCCGCATAATCTGGCAGAAGTGTGCGATGCGGTATGCGCTTACATAGACAACAAAGAGATAGGTCCAGAAGGGCTGATGGAGTACATAAAAGGACCGGATTTCCCTACGGGGGGGAGCGCATTCATGGATGCAGGACTTATGAGGTCGTACCTTACTGGAAGAGGCTCAGTGACCTTAAGGGGAATAGTAGAAATAGAACACGAGAAGGGTTCGGTAAATCTTATAATAAAGGAAATTCCGTATAATGTTAACAAGGCGCAGCTTGTAGAGAGGATTGCTGCCCTAGTTAGGGACAAGGTTATAACAGGAGTGGGCTTCCTGAGGGACGAAAGCAGCAAGGATGGCATACGCGTTGTCATAGGGATGAAGAAGGATGCAAATGTGGAGCTTATTACAAACCTTATCTACACACACACAAACCTTCAGGTTACAAACCCGGTGATGAACATTGCCGTAATCGGAAACCGGCTCCTTACAATGAATATCAAGGATTCCATAAAGGTCTTTGTGCAGCACAGGGTTGAAGTTGTAAAGAACAGGACTGTCTACGACCTCGAAAAGGCAAAGGATAGGGTACATATACTTGAGGGATTGGCTGTAGCAATAGACAACATAGAGGAAATAGTACAGCTGATAAAGGGGAGTTCTGATACGAAAGGAGCACGTGCAAGACTATCCTCGGAGTATAAGCTAAGTGAGAGGCAGTCTGATGCAATACTTGAGATGCAGCTTAGGAGGCTGACCTCTTTGGAGGAAGGCACTATAAAAAATGAGATAAGCCTGCTCAAAAAGGAGATAGGAAAGGATGAACTCGTACTTTCGGACGACAAATATGTGTATGAGATAATAAAGGAGGAGACGGTTTATGTAAAGGGCGCTTATGGGAGGGAAAGGAGAACAAGGATAGATTCAGATCTTGAGGATATGAGCATAGATAACGAGGACCTGATAAAAGACGAAGAATCTGTAATAATACGCACAAAAAACAACTATGTGAAGAGACTGCCGGCTTCAGCGTACAAAGAACAGGGAAGGGGCGGAAGAGGAGTCATGAGCATGGAGTTGAAGGAAGGTGACTATGTAGTAGGAATCATATCCTGCATGTCAAAGGACTACCTGCTCGTTGTAACTGACAAAAGGAAGGTATACTGGCTTAAGGCGTATGGAGTGCCAGCAAGCAGTAGATACGGCTCTGGAAAGGCGATAATAAACCTGATTAACATAGAACAGGGAGAAAACATAATAAACATGATAAGCACAAGGGACTTTGCAGACAAGTTCCTGATCTTTACAACCAAGACCGGGAGAATAAAAAAGGTACGGGGTGAAGCTTTCTCGCGTCCTAGGTCAAACGGAATAAAGGTGCTTCCGGAGATGGACAATGATAAGTTGGCAGGGATATGCATAAGCGCTCCTGGTTCTGAACTATTCATAGCCACAAGGAATGGCAAGGGCCTGCGCTTCCCTTCCGAGAACCTAAGAAGCATGGGCAAGATGGCGCTGGGGGTGCGTGGGATAAGGCTTGGCAAGGATGATGAGGTAGTTGGAATAATAAGTGTTGCCAGCGATTCTTTGGTACTGACTGTGACGAAGAACGGTTACGGAAAGTGTACTGGAATATCTGATTACAGGTTGCAGAAAAGGGGAGGCAAGGGGGTGCTCAACATAAAGATAAACCAGAAAATTGGCGATGTGGTAAAGGTTATAGCTTGCAAAGCTAGTGACCGTCTCCTGATAGTGAACTCTAACGGGGTATCGATAGAGATATCAGTATCTTCAATAAGGAAGACAGGAAGGAATGCAAGTGGGGTGAGGCTTGTGAGTCTTGAACAGAAAGTCGCGGTAGTTGATGCAAAGATCCTCTAGTCGGATACTCCTTTTGTGGTTATTTTTATTATGCATTCTCCGTCAGGCATGCTTGGCGAGTCGACCAGCCGCACTATCCTCTTCTCCTCTTTGCTCTTCCTTATGTATAGACGGGTAGTAGCTGCATGCGCCAGGATGTTTCCACCCACAGGCGTAGTCGGGTCACCGAATAGTATGCCGGGATTGTCCATTACTTGGTTTGTAATGTATATCGCAATGTTGTACTTATCTGCCAGCCTCTGAAGCTGGTGGACATGTGTGTTTAGCTTCTGTTGGCGCTCTCCCAGAGAGCCCCTGCCTATGAACTCCGATCTGAAAAGAGACATCATTGAGTCCACTATTATGAGTTTGATGTTGTGCTCTTCTATAATCTTGTCTGCTCTTTCTGCAGTAAGCACCTGCTTGTCAGTAGTCGGGGCTCTTACCACTATTATTTTCTCTAACACTTCTGATTCCTTAAGTCCTGACCCTTCGGCCATGTCTTTGATACGTTCCGGCCGAAATGTTCCCTCGGTGTCTATGAATAGGCAGCTTCCGTCCAAACCCCCCTTGTTCTTGGGGAGTTGCACATTGACTGCCAGCTGGAACCCTATCTGGGTCTTCCCGCTGGCAAACTTGCCGTATACCTCCGTTATTGCGTTTGTCTCGACCCCCCCTCCTATGAGTTCATTGAGATTTTTTGAGTTTGTGGTTATTTTCCCGAGTTCCTCCCTCTTTTTTGAGACTGCCGCAGCAGTCTCGTACTCTATATGCGTAGCGGACTTTGCTGCAGCTATTGCCTTCTTTGCTGCCTCTACGTTTATTCCCGATATCTCTGAAAGCTCGTGCGGGCTCAGTACCGCAACACTTTCCAGTGTGGTTATCCCTGCACTTTTCAGCTTTTCTGTGCTGGCCTCGCCTATTCCAGGTAGGTCTTCCAGCTCCCTTATTGCCTTCTCTCTGACCATCAAACCACAAAACAAGCAATAGATTCTGTATCTGAAAGAATAAATAGGTTGGTATCTGATAGATATCGTTCTGCGAAGAAATAGTGCCAGCGCTTTTAGGCGCTGGCAAGGCGACCAGTTCTTCACGAAATTCTTCTGTAGAACCCGTAATATAATATGCCAGGTATATATTTAAAATGCTTTTTATAATAGTGGAAGTATGCAAGGTTTTTCCGTGGTAGGCCGGTTTGTATGACGCTTTTGACTCTTGATGGACCTGCTGTTGTTGCTGCAGTAGCTATGGGTGGTTTGTTCTTGGTGTTTGGAGGGCAACTCGGCCTCTTCTTCGTACTTGCCATGCTCTACTTTCTATTTCTGTCTGCCGCAGTAACCCAGACTGGACACAGTTATAAGAAAAGGGCAGGACTATATGAGAAAAAGAGGGGGATAAAGAACGTGCTTGCGAACGGTTCTTGGCCGCTTTTGATGATTTTTGTTTACTTTTTATCAAGAAACACATATCCGCATGTGGGCCAGATTGCACTTTTGGGGTTCTTTAGTGGGTTGGCTGCAGTCACATCTGACAAGTTCAGCAGCGAGATAGGCGTCCTTGACGGATTTCCAAGGTCTATAATAGGGTTTAAGAAGGTTGATAAGGGGGTCTCAGGCGGGATAACATGGCTAGGGCTTGTGGCTGGCTTTATTGGCAGTTTTCTGATAGCTGTGCTTGTGGTGTTTGTGCACCAGTATATTTCCGTAAACATGTATTACCTCATAGGGGTGATAGCAATAGGCGGTTTTGCCGGGACTCTGTTCGATTCATTCCTTGGATGGTTTGAGGAAAGAGGAATTGGGAACAAGTTCAGCTCTAACTTTTTCGGAAGCGTTTTTGGGAGCTTGGTAAGCGTGCTTGTCTTGCTGGTATAGGTAAGCAGCCATGTCTTTGGATCTGCATGGTTTTGCGCCAGCCGGGATTTGGACCCGGGCATTCAGCTTTTTCCGGGTTTGGGAAGCTGATATCCTACCAGGCTAGATGACTGGCGCGCATTCATCTGATATAAGAGAATGGGTCTTCCTGGTGCAACGGGATTGGCTGCTGGTCGCCACTAACCCCCTGCATCTCGGATGTCAGCCTGTTAACCATCTTCTCTAGCTTATCTGACATTCTGTCGAATTCCCCTGTTTTTACAGAAACACCGAGCCTCTTCGATATTAGTTCCGTCACACGTTTTGCAGCCGGGGGGTCTATGTCTATGGATCTGGACTCGCCCATCAAGCATATTCCTGGAAGGTTTGCCTCTTTTGCAAATGCGACAATCATTCCAGCCGAGCCGAGTATAAATCCCTTTGATTCTCCAAAGACCACGTCGTCTGACTTGAATGCGGCCAACACGTTTTTATTTGTTGCGTTTCCGAATACCTTTATTCCGTTTTCTGTGGTGTTTGCAGCTACGTTGTTGTATCCGCCTATTGTATACACGAAAGTGCCGTGCAGCTCGTTCATGAAGAAATCAACAATTTTTTTGTTGACCTCGTATTGGCCTTCCGGAGTCATAGGCTGGTCGTCTCCGGTCAGTAGCACTATGTCATTAGCGCCTCTCTTTTTAGATTTTATATAATAAAAACGGTTGTTTACCACTCGTAGTGTCCCATCTTTTTTCATTATCACTTTGTGAGGGAGGTGGTCTGAATTCAAGGTCGCAAATCGCTCTGCCTTGCACTCCTTTATCATATTCTTTACCACCATCCTTCCAACATTGCCAACTCCTGGCAGGCCTACTACTAATACAGGTTTGTCGAGTCTTACTTTTTTTGATACGCGTATTATAGTTACCATATACTGCCCTCAAAGACTCTCCATTATGTCTGTCTTATCATCCTTCGATTTGTTCTTTTTTGCTTCTATCTCGACTCCTTGGAGTCTGTTCTGTATGGCTTCTATCCCTGCTTTGGCCTTCTTTTCTGCTTCTGGGTAATCCTTTCCAGATGCTTCGATTATGTAATGCGGCGCGCCGAGATAATGCACCGACACACCTTTGCTTGCTGCTGCGCCCAGCGCGCTCTTTATCCCGTCTATCCCAGACATTGTGTCTGTGTATGTGAAAGATACAGTATATGATACAGCGTATTTTTTTTGTTTTTTGCTCGATTCTATTATAGACCGATATAATTTGATGAGCTCTTCCGGTACGTTTGTGTTTTTTGGCGATTGGCTTTGGACCGCCTCTGCGTGGAATTTCGTGTATGTCCCGAAATCTGCGAGTATGTTCTTTTGTATTGTCTGTCTTTGGTGGGAAAGTCCCGCTTTTTTTATCGCGATGTTCATTAGAGAGGATATCCTGTTCTCTAGGTTGTATTCTTTTATCTTCTCTTTCGATTCCTTCTGCGTCACTTTTTTTAGGGATATATCGATGGTATTTTTCTGCTCGTTCACGTCAGTGACTCTGCATACGATCTTTCTCCCTTTATGGAGGAATTCATGTATGTTCTTTATCCAGCCGGTAGATACCTCCCTCAGCGGCATAAACGCCTCTACGTTTCCGTACTCGATAAGTTTAAGATATGCACCATATCTCTCTATCTTATCGATTTGCGCGATTACCAGAGAACCGTTCTTCGGGAAGTTTTTTGCAATCATATAATCATTCTGTAGCAAACTCGACGCGTTTTCTGGTCCGTGAGCCAAGCACCCTCTCTACTTTATAATCACATTCCTTGCATTCAAGCAGGATTTTCTGTGATTTGCCAACTTTCTTCGGGGTAACAGGACCCTTCACTTTTCCTATATATCCCTTAAGTTTGCGGTTGTGTCTTCTGTTTCCAACCTTCATCCCGCCTGCGGGCTTCTTGGAGTACATTTTTACTTTATGCAGGGTGTGTTTGTTGCATTTAGGGCAGAATGTATTCATTTCTTTTGCTATCTTCATAAGATCACTACTATCAAACATATTCGCATATAAGAGAGTTTATCAAGAACTCCGCGTCGTTCTTTTCTTTTATTGTTATCTTTTCGCCTTTTGATAACGGCCCTATCTTACCGCCTGACGGCAAGTATATTTCAGGTACTGTCTGTATTGTGTTCAGCGTCGAGCCATCCTGCTTTTTTATCGGTTGTCGTTCTGATATGTACAGTATTATCTTTTCATAAATTTCTTGTTCTTCGATAGGGATTGGTTGTTGTATCTGTTTTTTGTATGCGATATATAACAAAAGTTTATGTGTCCGTATCTCTTTTATTTTGCTTATTATGGTTGTTATGTTATTGGCTACGTTGTTATTTATGTTTTCTGTTGTTGTTGCTGCCAAAGCTTCTGCTTCTTTGTAGAAGTCAACAGGGAGTGGATTTAGTATTCTGTTCTTTGATTCTATTTGCAGCGTATGCCATAAGAAATCATAATCGATTTTGCCCATAAACACCCCTCGCTTCCTGTATTGTTTGCTGTTGCTGTTTTAAAAATTTGTTGGTTGTGTGTGAGTATCTGAATAGGGTATTTATTATACATATATATAAAACACAAACGATTATCGGAAGTGTGGGGTGGTATAGCGAGGGGTGGATTTGAACCACCGGTCTCCGGGTTATGAGCCCGGCGGGTACTCCTAGCTACCCTACCTCGCTGATAAACTAAGCTATTATATTGCCGCGGCAACTAATAAAATATTATCGGTCAGTCTTTCGCTTTAAGTATCAACGTACTTACCTGTTCTTTTGTCACTTGCGAAAGATTTTTTTCGCATACGCACTTAAAATTAGATTCGTACGCAGCGTCGAAGGTCAGGATAAGTCTGTTCTCTTTATAGCACTTGTCGCACACAAAATAATCATTGCAGCTGTCTGTTACTATATCTGTTTTGAGTTCGCCGCTATTTATGTAGTCTGTAAAGAACCCTGCTTTTTTCGTGTCTATTTCCCAAACAAAAGAAAGCCAGCCATCTTTACTCTTTGATATACTGTAGTTTGTTACCCCAAAACCCTGTAACACATTAAGTATTCTTCTTATTGTATTTATTTTGATGTCTAATTTTTTCGCTATCTCTTCGTCGCTTCTGGGACGGCTCAACAAAGCTATTACGTCCTTGGCCTTTTGGCTGACCATCCTCTCAAGATAATCTGAGCTCTGGCCATCTGCCAGCATCCCGTCTATTATCTGTTTTGCGGCTATCTTATACTCCTTCTTCTGCGCCTCGGATTCAATTTTCTTGTCAAGCTCTACCTTAGTCATAATACCTTTCTTCTTGGCCTGGATATGCGAAGCAGCCTTGATTGTCTTCGGTCTAGGAGACCCTTTAGGTCGTATCCCAAGTCCGAATGCAGGCTTTTTGGCACTATATGCGGTATTTTTGGTTTTCGGTTTTGCGGATATGCGTCTAGACTGTTTAATGCTATGTATTCTATCTCTGCCAGATATCTTACTTTTTATTCTACCTTTTAAAATCGACATAACAAGTACCTCAGACACCTATATATCTGCCTAACAGAACGGCGCCAACAATATATTTACGCAATTTAGATATTTAAACATGATGTAAAATATAGTTTAATCGAACTATACACAAAAAACACATCGCTTCCCATAAAACAAGCAAAAAGATACCTATAAAAACATACCTGCCTAATACTCATCACCTTATCTTGATTTCTTAGAGGTCAAAGTGATTATTTGGGTGCATACGAAAACATACGGCAGACAGTAAGAGCCGAGCTAAAAGAGCGCAGCGATACATACAAGTCGCACATAATACAGTGGAACGCATCACCCACAGTGACAAGAATAGAAAAACCAAGCAATCTATACAGAGCGAGAATCCTCGGATATAAGGCCAAGGAAGGTGTCGTAATGGCTAGGGTCAGGATCAAGAAAGGCAGAAGGAAAAGGCCGCAGGTCGGCGGTGGAAGGAAACCAGCAAAGAGCGGAAGGTTCTTCTCAAGAGCAAAGTCCCTGCAGGCGATAGCAGAGGAGAAGGCGGCACGCAAGTTCCTGAACTGCGAGGTGCTTAACTCCTATTATGCAGGAGAGACTGGCGACACAAAGTACTTTGAGATAATTCTCCTGGACAGGAGCTCGCCGAGGATCAAATCCGACAAGTTCTACTCGAAGATAATAAACAGGAAAGGAAGGGCCCAAAGAGGATTAAGCAGTTCAGGAAAGAGATACCGCGGTTACGCCAGTTAGAAGTGCTGTCATATGCAAACATGCGAGATACACTTGGCAAAAAGGCACAACACAGAATATAAAAAGATACTTGGAAAAGAGAAGAAACGAGAAAGAAGCGACATAAAAATAGAGGAAAAAACTAAAAACCTAAAGATATATATAACTGCCACAGATAATTCTGCCTTGAGGGCCTCTATAAACGCGGTAATGCGCGACATAAGCTCTATCGAATCTTCTATCGATGCTGTAAAAGGCAGCCCAATCAAGAAAAAAGGTTAAAAAAATGTCAAAGTCACTCCAATACTGGAACGGAAGGCGCGCGAGGTCTAGGTTGCCAAGGATCAGAAATCACTCCATACATGCGAAAACAGGCTTGTCTAACATAATAAGCTTCAAGGCAGGTATGGTAACGACTATGATGATAGAAGATTCGGAGGCAGTGACAAAAGGTGCAGAGGTATCAAAACCAGCCACCGTCTTAGAAATTCCCAAAATGGAGGTTTATGGTGTAAGGGCATTCAAGGAGATGCCTGGCACACACTACAGGACAGCAGCATATGATGTATATGATGCACAGCTATCAGAAAAACTTAAAATAAAACAAAAAAAGGCAAGAAGCATCGGAGAACTCAAGGGCGACAAAGGTATATACGACATATCCGCGCTGGTCGTGGCTTATCCAGCATCTACTGGCATCGGACAAAAGAGAAGGATAAGGTTCGAAAGTGCTATAGCAGGCAAATCATACGACGAAAAGTTGACGTTTGCAGAGGGTGTATTGGGAAAGGAGATAAAAGGACAGGAGATATTCGAGGAAGGGGAGTATGTAGATACGGTCTCGATAACAAAAGGAAAAGGCTGGCAAGGTGTCATAAGGAGGGCAGGAGTCAAAAGAAACAACCACAAAGCCACTCAAAAGATAAGGCACGGAGGCCCTCTTGGTGCATTCACTCCCGGCAAAGTATTCTACACAATACCAAGAGCGGGCCAACAGGGCTTCAATTATAGGACAGAGCAGAACAAAAGGATACTGAAAATATCGACTAACCAACATGTGCAAGAGATCAATCCAAAGGCAGGATTCAAGAACTATGGAAATATAAAAAGCGACTTCGTGGTATTACACGGTTCTGTAGTCGGGCCAGCAAAGCGGCTAGTAAGGATAAAGAAAGCAATAAGAGACAGCAATAAAAAGACAATAAAACCAAAATTGACAGGGTTTAGTTAAATGGCGCTTAAGGTATTGTCAAAGGAGGGAAAGATGCAGAAAGAGATAGCAGAGCCGGAGAAACTAAGCTATCCATACAAACCATGGCTTATAAACAGGGCAGTGCTGGCAGAGAATACCTGGCAGCTTCAACCACAAGGCCATTATCTTCTTGCAGGGATGCAGACTACCGCAGTATATGTAGGACAGATGCATAAATGGCGCACAGGCAGGCATGTGGGCCGTGCAATAAGACCGAGAGAGAAGCTCGCGGAAGGAGCTCTCGGAAAGGTAAGACGAATACCAAGTGCCACTACTGGAAAGAGGGCATCGCCGCATCTCATAGAGAAAAATCAGAAGGAGAAAATCAACAAAAAGGAGTATGCAAGTGCACTTTACAGCGCAATCTCAAAAACATTCAGCAACAAAAAGATCGTGCTTGATGATGCGGTAGAATCTATAACAAAGGCCAAGGACGTAAACAATATACTGAAAATGCTCGGAGTGTGGGCAAAACCGAAGAAACACGTACGCAGCGGCGTAAGAAGGTCATCGCGCATAAAGAAATATGGACATATCGCCACGATAGTCATAAAAGGCGACAAAGGAATAGGCAGGGCAGCACGTAACATACCCGGGATAAAGGTGTGTGGAGTAGA
>JAKAWS010000014.1 GCA_021816885.1 Microcaldota archaeon | reverse complement strand
GGCTTACTGCAATTAAAACATACATTTGACCATGATGTTCTTTACAGGAAGTATTGGTATAGGTCTGGAATGAGCACAACAATGAAAAAAGCTCTTGCTGACATCACAGATGCTGCTGAAAAGACATTAAGATTACAGAAAGAGGATATCGTCGTCGACGTAGGAGCTAATGATGGAACACTGCTTGAATCGTATAAGACAAGTGGATTAGTAAGAGTTGGATTTGAACCATCAAACCTCTGGGAAGATGGAGCAAAAAAGAGCGGACTCCGTATGGTACATAACTACTTTACGTATGAGAGCTACAAAAATGAATTTGATGATAAAAAAGCAAGGGTAATCACAAGCATAGCAATGTTTTATGATCTGGAGCAACCAAACAGGTTTGTTGAAGACATAAAAAGGGTTCTCGACCGAGAAGGTTTGTGGATAATACAGATGAATTATTTAGGCTTAATGATAGACAACAACACATTTGACAATATAAGTCATGAACATCTTGAGTATTACTCATTACAGTCGCTTGAATACCTTCTAAATAAGCACGGATTAGAGGCATTTGATGTTGAGCTTAACGATGTCAATGGAGGGAGTTATAGGATTTATATAAGAAACAATGGCAGCAATGTAACATATCGAGAAGGCGGCGAGAAAAGATTGGATGACCTTAGAGCAAAAGAGAGGTCGTCAGGATATGACAAGAAAAAAATATATGAGGAGTTTGCAAAACGTATTGTAAAGAGCAGAAACGCACTGGTAGATTTCATAAAGACGGAAGTAAAGAACGGAAAGAAGATTTTCGTTTATGGTGCATCAACCAGGGGATTAGTTGTTCTTCAATACGCGGACATAACGAATAAGCTTATCGAAGCGGCAACAGACAAGAGCTCGGAGAAGTGGGGCAAGTACATTGTAGGTACAGGAATACCTATAATTTCTATCGAAGAGTATAGGAAAAGAAATCCGGATTATCTTTTTGTGCTTCCATATCACTTCATAAAAGAAATTTATAATCAAGAAATAGAATTTATAAATAATGGTGGAAAAATGTTTGTTGCAATACCGGAGCTAAAAATTTACGATAAAAAAAGTGGATTATAATGAGAGTTTTGATAACAGGAGTCACTGGATTTGTAGGAAGCCACTTGGCTAAGGAGCTGGTTGATAAAGGCCACGATGTTTTTGGAGTGACAAAGTTCTCCACAAGCAGGGACACGAAGAGCCTTAATCAGTACCTGCAGGACGTAACCCTGCTTACATGTGATATAGCAGATAACCACTCGGTCACAAATACGCTGAAGACTGCCGACATGGACGCAGTTATACACCTTGCTGCGCTGAGCCCTGTTAGAGACTCGTTCGAAAAACCGTTCTCATACATACAGACAAATGTTGTGGGGACGCTCAACATAGCACATGCACTCATGAACCTACCGGACGCTGATAAGAGGAAAATGATATACGCATCTACGGCAGAGGTATACGGAATACAGAAGGTTAAGCCGATTAATGAGGATGCGCAGCTTAACCCATCAAGCCCGTATTCCAATACAAAAGCTATGACAGATATGTATCTGAGGATGTTATCAAGCACGTATGGGTTTAACGTAACCGTGATGAGATGCACTAACACATACGGCAGGAAGCTTGATGCATCATTCTACATAGAATACGTGCTTACTACAATGCTCAAGAAACAGAAGGTGTACATTGGTGCTCCTGAATCAGAGAGGGACTACATGTATGTAGCGGACCATGTGAATGCCTATGTAAAGGCATTGGAAAACTTCGATGTGAAGGGCGAGGCGTTCAACGCGGGCACAGGAGATGGAATATCTAACAAGGATCTTGCTTACAAGATAGCCGATATGGTGGGATATGACAAAAAGAACATAATACTTGGCAAATATCCGCCAAACTATCCAGTCAGGCCGCTTATTTCAGACCAGCCGTTTATAATCCTAGACAGCGCGAAGATACAGAAGAAGCTCGGCTGGAAGCCAACCATACCTTTGGATAAGGGCCTAGAGATAACTGCCGAATACTGGAAAGGAAAAATGAAAGCCTGAGAATAGTTATAACTTTATACCATGCCCCACTCCTTGAGCTTTTCTTCTGCCTCCTTCAGTTCTTTTTGATTATTGACGCTGACCCATTCCTCATTACTGTCCATCAGATAAGCTATCATCTTATCTCCATCTGCGGCTAACTTTTTGAATGCAGAATCTTCTATCGAACCCGTCTCAGGAATGTAGTTCAATATTTTTCTATTAAAGATATATATACCACAGCTCACTAAAACTTCGGGTACTTTTTTCCCATAAGTGAATCCCGTTATATTGTGCTTGTTTTTTGACTCCACAACACTTAACCTAACGTACAAAGGAGATAATGCCATTGTGATGATTGGCTTATATGTCATGTGCTTGTCCATAAATTTTGGTAAGTCCATATTTGTAAATTCGTCCGAATTCATAGCTATGAAGTTTTCATCCTTGACGTGTTTTATCGCAAGTCTGAATGCTTCCGCAGTTCCTCCATCTACGGTGTGCTCGCTGAAATCAACCGTTAATCCGAAGTTATTACTCTTTTTGAAGTAATCAAATATCACTTCCTTCTTATATGCAACTCCAACAACCAAGTGATTTACGCCGTAAGATTTCAGCCATTGTACTATCCAATAAATCATTGGTTTGCCGCAGACATCAACCATTGTTTTTGGTTTGTTTTCAGTAAGCGGCCAAAGTCGTGTTCCTGCTCCGCCGGCAATAATTACAGCAGTTTGAATCTTGAAATCCATTGACTCACTGTCTATAGGAAATTGTCTTATAATCAATATTTATAGCTTTCCGCAAATCTCACGATAGCTGGGATTCATTCGGCACGGCATAGCATTAAGAAACTTTATAATTATAAAATTACGAGTTAAATGAAGATCGCACTTGTAACTGAATTTTTTGCACCGCATATCGGCGGGATGGAAGTTCGTTTCGAAAAATTTGCAGAGGCGCTCACTTGTGCGGGAATGATTGCTGATATATATACTATAGATTATACCGGCGGCCTGCCCAAGCATGAAAAATTCGGAAAGACCGACGTATATAGGTATGTTACTATAAAGGGCTATGCTTCCGGCACAAATAGAAATGCAAGAGCAGTATTGAATTATTCTATTGCAACCTCCAAACTGCTAAATAAAATAAATAGCGAATACGACCTTATAATAGTCAATCAAATGCCCGTAATGCACCTGCTTTACATGAAAAATTACAAGAATGTGGTTGTTGACTGGTGCGAGTATTGGCCTGGAGGCATAAAGCACATGCTCTTAAAACGCGCGGCAAAACGCTTTATGAAAGGCATTTGCGTTAGCGAATACATCTTGAAGAATTTGAAAGGATTAAATAGTAACGGTAAATTTAAGGTTGTCTATACCCCGATCAAAATCAGGGATTACAAAACTACGAGAAAATCGGAATCTGCTAACAAATTGTTATATGTTGGCAGGCTTGCTGAGCACAAAAATCTGCTCAACCTTATTGAAGGTGTAACAATAGCCAATAAAGATAGGAAAAGGAAGTTTTTGCTAAGTATAGCGGGTGAAGGGCCACTATTGAAACAGGTTAGAAATGCGGCCGCAAAGAAAACTTTCATAAAAGTTTTTGGGGCAGTGAGCGACGCAGAGAAACTTAGGCTTTTCAAGAGTTCGGATATATTCGTAATGCCGAGTAGAAGGGAGGGTTTGCCTAATACTCTCTTAGAAGCTATAGCATCGGAACTCCCGATAATTATGGTAAAGAGCAGGCAGAACAATGCGGCATCATTCGTAGAATCAAGGGGAATAGGCATTGTTGCCACAGACCACAGCGCGGCAGCAATAGCTAAAGCTTTATTAAAACTTGATAAAATAACTGTTAGGCGTATACGCTCCAAAGAAGCCGCATTAGCTAGTTTGCTTGACTTCGATAGGGTTAAAAATGAACTAAATACAATGTTATAAGCGGTTGATTGAAAATGCGCATTTTAGTTACGGGATCTGTTGGTTTTATAGGGACCAATCTCATGCAGTATTTAAGGGCAAAAGGCATCGATGCTTATGGCATAGACTTGCTTGAAAATGGAGTAAAAAAAGTAGACATAAGAGATTATTCAGCACTATCTAATACATTTAAAACCGTAAGGCCGGATTGTGTGGTGCACTTGGCTGCAATGGCATATCCTCAAAAATGTGAGACTGATTGCGATTACTGCTTCAGCACTAATGTAACTGGTACATACAATGTGGCAAAATTGGCAAAGGAATACAATGCAAGAATGATATTTGCCTCTACAGCCGCAGTGTATGGCAAGGCAGAAGTATGGCCTACGCCAGTGGGATCGGAAACGGTTCCGACTAATCTATATGGCGAGACTAAGCTAATAGATGAAAGTATAATAAAATACTATTTACCAAGCAACCATATAATATTCAGGATATTTAACGTCTACGGCGAGCATTGCGATAGGTCGTATGTCATACCTGATGCGATACGAAAGCTTATGCTTAAAGACCGGCCAGTGCCGATGATGGGTACCGGTGACGAAGAGCGTGACTTTATATATATAATGGATGTATTGGACGCTTTCCACAGTGGTATAACACAAAGCACAATTTCGGGTACTTTCAACTTAGGAACTGGAAGCAGCATAAGTATGAAAGGGCTAACAAAAATGATAGCCGAACTCCTTAATGGCGAAGATGCTGAATTTTCATTTCCAGGTAAGCCGAGGATAGGAGATATAAATAAGCTCATGGCGGATATTTCTGGAGATAATGCATTACTAGGATGGAGACCCACTACAAATTTAAGGGATGGCATCTTAAAAACTATAAAATATTTTACTAAAAGTTGATAAAAATATTTAAAAGTGTTCAGAAGCCAAAAGTAGGTGCATAATTTGGATTGGAAGCGGATATGTCTGCTGTTGCCGTAGCATGTACCTGGAATGAACGCGGAGGAAGAGGCCATAATCCTCGAAATACTAAACGTCAAATATCTTATTATAGATATAATTATTGTAAAGAGAATAAGATGTTGGAATGGAATTCTTCGATAGAAAATACTGGCTTAGTTTTTCATCCTTTCTAGTATGAGCTTCTTTAATTCTGCGGCATCCTGCTTTACTTTCTTATACATGTCCTCCTTGTATTCTTCCTTTTGCACCATATCCGCCATCCTGATTGCCACCCTTGGCCTTTTGCGCGATGTTACGAACGCAATCAGCAACAGCGCATACGGATTTCTTGGATCTATGCGCAATACCTCCCTGCACGTTTCCAGCGCCTCCCTTGTCTTTCCCAGCGTCGCCTGCGCTGTGCCTTTTTTGAGGATGATGTGCCAGTGCTTCTCCGCCTCTCTTGTAAATATGTCTGCCCTTCCTATAAACTCCTCTAGATGGCTTCTGTCTTTGCATGTATTGTAAAGGACTTCTAGCGCAAATGCGTTTGTCGGGTTTCTGCGCAGCGCATCCTGGCATACGGACCTTGCTTCATCGGTCTGGCCGCTTTCTGCTAACGCATCGGCAAGCAGTGCCTGTCCCTTTGAGATATCCATCTCGGAGGCATTTTGCAGACCTGCTTTTGACAGAGACACCACTTTTTGGGATTCCTGCCTGCCGCTGTCTCCCCTGAGCATCAATGCATATTGGATGCACACCGCCCCGCTCATCCTCTCCGCCATATTGCTTATTATCTCGTGCTTTTTGTACATCATCGGTATCTTATGCTTCGAGAACACGTAATTGTCCGACACCGCATCGAACGCGTAATACTTTCCCACCAGAAAGAAATGGTTATTTGTCTGCACTCCCTGCATCTCCTTTCCCATCCTTCTCATCGCGTCCCACACAATGAGAGACGCCGTAAAGCAGTTGAACTTGTTCTCAAGCATTATAGAGGATAGGCTCGCTGATTCCTGGTAACTTCCCTTCAAACCCCTATAGAGAATGTCCTTTATTAACCGGTACAGCTCTGGCTCGTCCGCCTTGGATACCTTCTCTTTTACCTTTTCCGGGTCGTGCTTTTCCTCCCTGCCGAGCTTCAGGTGTTCTGCCACTGCGCCCATTATCAGTCTTACGCGCTTCTCGTATCCCTGCTCTATCTCCTGACTCTTTGAGATCTTCTCCGGCCATGCGTAGAACTCTGCGTCAAATGCCTTCCTTATGTAGTCCGGCAGCGCGTTTTCCCCCCTTAGCATTTTGGTATGGCTGTCTACGTTCCCGTTTCCCGCTGAAATCGTTGTTTCGCCTGGCTTTTCCATACGGTAGTTGTCCTTTTTAGATACTTAAAGTTTTTGTGGCTGCGTCCTACAATTCCGGAACATGCCCTTTACTTTTTTTGCCTGTGCCAATTAAACAAAACAGCCGAAAAAGTTAATTGGTGCATCGCGTATTAACTTTTTGGTTAAAAAAAGTTAATCGGAGATAAGTATCACACAGCGAAAGTTATGGTAATGTATAATTATCACTTATTAATATGGAACCGATGCAGACCTGCTGAGCGACACGAAGCTGGCGATGGCAATGCTGCAGAGCGAAGCGCTTGGGAGCGAAGCGCTTGGTTTGGGCAAGGAATAGACACACGTGCATCTGGCAGCCAGACTATCTGTCAGTGCCTTGAGAATTCAGAAAGAGGATAGGCGATACGCAGATATGCTGCATCTGGGTTTTTTGGCCTTGAATTGATTTTCTGTTACTTCTTTCCGTAATGTCTTGCCGCCCTAAATTCCCTTTCTTGTCCAGTTTCAGTTTCTTAGGATTATCTTTGTGTCTTTCCGTCCTCCGAGATTATGGCTGCTGCCCAAAGCAGCACGTACGGGTCTTTTGGGTGGGACATCAGGACCTTCCTGCATGTCTCCAGCGCGTTTTTGCGATCTCCCAGCCTTGCCTGCGCTATGCCCTTCCTGATAAGGATGCGCTTGTCATTTCCTCCTTCCTCCGTAAACCTGTCCACCCTTTCTATGTACTCCCGGTAGTGGTTTCTGTCTCTACATGTGACGTAGAATATATTCAATGCATTCGCCCTCGTGCGGTCCCTGTGCAGCATCTCTCTGCATATTTCTCTCGCTTCATCCGTGTTGCCGTTCTCTGCCAGCACCAGGGCGATTAGCAAGTGCCCTTTTGAGGCATACATCTCCGGGGCATTTAGCATCCCTGCTTTTGACAGAGACACCACTTTTTGGGATTCCGGCATGCCTGAACCTCTAAGCAGCAACGCATATTGGATGCAAACCGCGCCGCCCATCTCCTCTGCCATATTGCTTATTATCTCGTGCTTTTTGTATACTATCGGTATATCGTACTTCGGGAACGCATAATAGTCTGACACAACATCGAACGCGTAATTCTCTCCCGTAAGGAAGAAATGGCTGTTGGTCAGCACTCCCTGCATCTCCTTTCCCATCCTTCTCATCGCATCCCACACAAGGAAAGACGCAGTGAAGCAGTTGAACTTGTTCTCCAGTATCAGGGAGGACAGCTTTGTGTCTCTTGCATAGCTTCCCTTAAAGCCATCGTAAAGGACGCTCTTTAGGAATCCGTACAGATCAGGCTCGTCTGCAGTAGCTAGCGTATCTTTTACTTTATGCGGATCTTTCCTTTCCTCTTTATTGAGCCTTAGATGGTTTGCGACCGCGCCCATCATCAGCTTTACGCGCTTTTCGTATTCCTGCACTATCTCCCCGTCCCTTTTATCCGGCCATGCGTAGAACTCGGCTGCGAACGCCGTCCTTATGTAAGTCGGCAGAGCTTCCTTCCTAAGCATCTGAACAGCTCCGCCCTTATTCGAATCTGTTATTCCGATTGACTTTTCCATAGGTTGGCTGTGCCCTTTCTGATACTTAAAGTTTCTCTCTATGGCAGCCTTGCGAATAAACTTAGTTAGTTGCTAATAGAGTCATCTGTCCGGGTTGGCGGTTTGCTCTGGGAATGAAAATACACTAATTATCATATATGAGCCGATGTGCCTGGACAGGTTGCCTCTCCGCCTTCATCGTCTGCCGTTGCTCCTCAGTTCTACTCCTTTTTGTGTCTCTGTTCTTATCCACATCCTTCCTTTCAACTTCTCTGCGGTCGTTATATCTACGCCCATTGAATTGTTGTAATCTGCCTGTTTTTCTCCGTCCCTCAATATCTTTAGAGTCGCGTCTAACTTCGCTTCTGTTATGAAGATCTTATTCGGGTCGACGATTTGTCTATTCTCCAGCACCTGAGACGTGTCTCCAAAACCCAGCTCTCCCGGGGCTTTCTTTGAAGTATAGAAATAAGACCATAAAAACTCGTTCCGGCTGCCTATCTTTATCTTATCGAACGCCTTTGGGCTTTTTCCTCCTGCCATGAATGTTATCTCTATCCTGCCATTGATGGTCTTGGTGTCCATCTTTAGGGTTATTGTTGATGGTATTGGGAGTTTTTCAGCCTGGCTTGCCGTGAATATGTACGTGTCTGGTTTCTTGTCTCCGTAGAGAATCGGAGTGAATACCTTTCCTCTTCCTTCTATTTTCACTCCTATGTTTTGGGGCTCCATTTCCCTGTTGAGGGCAAATATCTCCGAATGCGCATAGTATGACATCTTTCCGTTTTTCTTGTTTATCTGGAGCACATCCTGCACCCAGTACCTTCTTGTCTTCATATCCATGGTTAACCCCTTGAGGAAGAAGTTGAACTGTATAGTGGCATTGTCCCTGATATCTGAGATATTCTTATATTCGTGGAAAAATGGCAGCCTGAATGGGAGCGTCTTCAGAAAGGTCTCCGGCTCAAACTGCTTGAATCTTATTACTCCTTCCACGGAACTGGATTCTTTCGCGCTTGTCGTGGATATGTACCCATCGCTCGGGACGCAGTCTATCCCGATTTGTCCGTAGTTACACGTTAACAGGCACAGCGCGACCGCGCCCGCCATCACACCCTTGGCCGTTTTGTGCATAGTCTCTTTGGGTCTTTCTTGATATTTATTGGTTATTGTGGCATACGCATTTGGCCCTAAGCCCTAGCCCATTAGAGAATGCTTGGCGGAAAGTGCGTTAGGTAGGTATGCGATAAGAATGGCATCTCAACGCGCAAAATTGGGCTATGGCCGGCTTGCGCCTTTTTCCGACTTCGTCTCCCCATATCTGCCATTCCCCTTTAGCTCTATGGCCCCATCTTCATATTTCCTGATCCACATTTTTTCTTGCAGCCTTTCCGCGCTGGTCGGCCTTGTCTCTGCGGAGTAGCTGTATCCTACCCTTTTTCCCCCATCTCTCCGCATCATTAGAGCTGCATCGATCTTCGCGTCTGTCCGCAGGGACTTGGTGATGTCGATATATGCCCCGTTTACCAATATCTGTGGCGCGGCTCCGGTTACCAATTTCTGTGGAAGGGTCCCAAAACCAAGTTCTCCGGGCGACGCCTTCGATGCGTAGAAATATGAGGCTAAAAACTCGCCGCGGCTGCCTATCTTTATCTTATCGAACGCCTTTGGGCTTTTTCCTCCTGCCATGAATGTTATCTCTATCCTGCCTTCAACTGTCTTGATTCCCATATCCAAGGTTACTGTGGATGGAATGGGCAGTTCGTGTACGCGTTTGGTTATGTATATGTAAGTGTCTGTGGATACGCCATGGATGACCGGCGTGTATATCTTGCCGTTTCCCTTGATTTTTTGCCCTATTTCTATCGGTCTTTTCTCCCCATTCATGGCGAATAGCTCTGACTGCTCCCTATAGGACATCTTTCCGTTTTTCTTGTTTATCAGCAAGACGACCTGCGCCCAGTACTCTCTTGCCTTCATGCGCTTTGAGATTGCTTGCGTATAGAAGTTTAGCTGTATGGATACTGGATTTATGGTATTCGAGATATTCTTATATTCGCTTAGAGAAGGGACGCCGAACGGAGCTATCTTCATGAACGTCTCCGGCGCGAACTGCTTGAACTTTATTGTGCCCTCCACTGAGCTTGAGTATTCCATGCTTGTCGTGGATATGTACCCGTCGCTCGGGATCCATTCTGCCTTAGTCTGGCTTCCAGTATAAGCCAACACCGAAAACACCGCAGCGCAGGCTGCGGCGCTCCTTGTTATCATGTGCATACACCTCTTTTTCCATTCCTGATATTTATTGGTTGTTGTGGTATACGCTGGAGGAGGCAGGATCGGCCTTGTCTGACAGTCAATTCAATTTGCCGCCGCTGACCGGCCCTTTCTCTCCAGTTTCAGGGCCGTTGCCTTGTTCCTCCTCTATCTGATCCCCGTCCTTGTCGGCATCTTCCATGTCTCTCTCTTTTGATGGCGGGGAGTTCTTTATCTCATCAAAAAGAGCGGTAATCCTCCATTTTGCCTTTATATTTGCAGGGTCTATGCTCTCTGCTCTTATGAAACTCTTGAGCGCTTTGCGCCTGTGGCCCTTCATCTCCAGAATGTCTCCTTTCTGTATGAGCGCCGAATAGTTGTTCGGATCTATGTCCAGCGAGTGCGCGATCGTCTCCAATGCATCGCCCAGCTCTCCGGTTTCCATCTGTATCTCTGCCTCCAGTTCCAGCGCTTCTATGTTCTGCGGAGAACTGGATATCACTATCTTAAGAAGCTGCATTGCAGGCGCCTTATGCCCGATAGAATGCAGCGCTCTTGCCTTCCAGAGCATCGCTTCCATGTCTGTGGGATTGCGCATCAGTACACGATCGAATAGGGAAATCGTTTCGCTCCCCAGATCAAAGCAGAATTTTGCAAGCGTAGCATTGCTTGTGTTGCTGGCCAGTTTGTTTAGTTCAAGGCTCTCCTTGTATAAATCTATCCCGGCGTTTAGCAGTCCTATCTCTGTCATCTGCTTGTCGCTATGGTCCACTATCCGAAGTTTCGAGGCGTCGCGTCCCGTCCTTGCCTCAAGGTTTCCCTTGTCTAACTCCAATATACCCTCAAACAAAGAATTTGCCTTCTCATATATGGCTATCGCCTTGTCCGCCCTGTTTCGTATTGGTACGTTGGCCTTTTGGGCCAGTTGGTCTGCGCAGCCGAGCGCGAGGCGGGCGCACTTCAGAACAATTTCTTTGTTGGTCTTGCCTGGCGTCACTGGCATTCCTTCGAACGTCAACTGGATGTCTATCCCGCCCCCTTCCTTTTTCGCCATTTTTATGGTAAAGCCATGCTCTTCGGTCTTCCTTAGTGCCAATTGGTATTGATCTGCCTGCGCCGATGCCTGTTTAGACTTTGATGCCATATTCGCTTCCATTCCACCAAATACCAATATCTGAACAGATTTATAGTGTTTTCTGTGATGCATGCCGTACGGGGCGCTTCCTTTATCTTTTTATTATTATCCTTACAATGTTTTTCTATGAAGGGAGTGATATTAGCGGGCGGCAAGGGCACACGGCTTAGTCCATTGACAAAGGCAACCAACAAGATATTGCTTCCTGTCTATGACCGGCCCATGGTTTACTATCCGATAGAGACAATAGTCAGGGCGGGAGTCCACAGCATAATAATAGTGTCTGCGAAGGAGCACGCGGGAAACTTCATAAACCTGCTTGGATCTGGAAAGGAGTTCGGCGCTAAGATAGAGTATACAGTACAGGATGAACCAAAAGGAGTTGCGCAGGCGCTCTCTGTGGCGCGCGACTTCGTCGATGGCGATGATGTGCTCCTCAACCTTGGCGACAATATAGTGCTTGACGACATATCGAAAGATGTCAGGAGCTTTACAGGAGGGGCGATGGTGTTCCTCAAGAAGGTAAAGAACCCGTCGGCGTTCGGGGTGCCGGTCTTCAATGGCAAAAAGATAATCGCGATCGAGGAGAAGCCAAAGAACCCGAAGAGCTCTTATGCGGTCACCGGCTTATACCTATACGACAACACCGTCTTCGATAAGATAAAGAGGCTGAAGCCTTCTGCGCGCGGAGAGATAGAGATAACGGATGTGAACAACCTTTACATAAATGAGGGGACGCTCAGGTACTCTTTCCTGAAAAAGGAATGGAGCGATGCGGGCACGTTTGACAGCCTTTTCGAGACCTCAGAGATGATGCGCAGGATAATAAACGCGAAGCGGCGCAGATGAGAATGGCCAAAGCGATGTTTAAGATCGGGCAGGGGAGCATCCACGCTGCCCTGCCCCATGTTCCTATTCCCCACGCAGAGACGCGCTCTTTCTATTCAGCATTACTATTGAGGGCCGTACGCAGCCGAGCGCCTCTTTGCCCTTTTCGGTCAGGAAGAGACCCTGCTCTCCCTCCTCCTCTTTGCCCAGAAAGTACAGGATACCGCTTGACTTGAGACGCTTCAGCGAATACCAGGCGGTGCTCTTCGCTATTCCGTATACCTCCGATATGTAATCTACGAAGCAGGAAGCGGAATCTATCCTATCTAGCCCGATCTCCGATATAAGAAGGCGCTCACGCTCCGATATACCAAACCTCGCACCATAACCTCTACTAATATCCAGCCCGACCATCAAACCACCAAAAATTTAGGAAGTTCAAGCGGCTGGATGGCCGTTTATTGCGTAGAGCATTATATTCTTAATTGAGCATACGCTGCTGCTCCCGAACCAGGAAAAGTTTGCTGTCTGAGTTCGTTGCTGCATCGTATCTATTTGGATTATACTAGTGATGGTATTTAAACGTTGTGTGCAAGTGGGTTTTGCTAATAAATTCAATTCTGCTCATAAAGTCTATTCAGCCATTCTACCATAGTAAATTGTCTCTTTCTGGTTTCTGTGTTGCTCTACTACTTCCAAATGCACCACGAGGACTTTATGTCGCACTACTATTTGAGGAACAACATTGAGGCAACCAATATAGCTATCAAGACCAAGCCGAGAGACTACTACCTAAAGAACAAGAACTTTGTATCGCAGACTAATGGGCTATTGTGCAAGCTAATAGCTTACAACATTACAGTCTTGATTAATATTATTTATGAATTAAATATCGACTACAAACTGACTAATATTCCATAAAGGCAAATAAAAGATACCTATTAATATCTTATCATTCATTAGAATATCAGTTGTATTAAAGGGGGTAGGTAGATAATAAACCCCCTAATTATATTTGGTCGATTTCTATGAGAATAATGTTATTTGTCGACTTAGAAAATTTTAGACAAAGTATTTGGAATATAGACAGGAGAAGAGAACCAAAATATTCCAACTTTCATTATTTTTTGATAGATAGATTAGTCAAGAAATTTAACTGGGAGAAACATAATCCAAGATTTATAAGGTGCTATATCTATACTGGAGAATATACCGACTCTGTGATACATTCGATAAAACATTTTGCAGATTTAAACCAGCAAAAGTATGGCACAATACTTAATACACATATATCAAGAAAGGAAGCACAAGAAAAACTTTTTGAGCACTTAGTTGGTTGCCCGTTTGTAGAGATTAAGACAACTCCATTAAAGTTTTCAGGTGGAAAGAGTGTGTATCAAAAAGGTGTAGATGTTCTTCTTGCTGTTGACCTTGTATATCATTCAGCACAAGACCATTTTGATTTAGCAATTGTATGCTCAGGTGATTTAGACCTCTTAGAGTCTATCAAGTTGGTAAAGAATATGGGTAAGGAAGTAATTATAATCTCCAATACTCCAGAACTTTCAAAGAATATTAAAAAGGTAGGTGATTCTTATTTTGGTCTATCGGAACTCACTCTAACTGAATTAGATGAAGTATCTGAGATAGTCCCATCAAAAATTCAGTTATCTTCACAAAAGCCCTCCTCCGCCGCTGTTCCTCCTTCTTAGAATCAAGAACTCCGATAATTTACTCACAAACTGGATTTATGAGCCAGACAAAAAGCATAAATACAAAAACCATTGCATAGAAATGGAAATGAGGTAAGTGATTGGAAAACAAAGCGCTTGGTTGGTTCATAGACAATTACAAAAATTCGCTCCGGGATGTAACCCTGTGCTATTTGGTTGACAGGGACAGCAACAGCATATTAATAGCAATGAAAAAACGCGGGTTCGGAAAGGGCAAATACAACGGAGTAGGAGGCAAGCTGCAAGATGGCGAAATCATAGAACAGGCAATGATTAGGGAAACCTACGAAGAGATTGGGGTAAGGCCGAGCACATACAAAAAAGTCGCTGAGCTAAGCTTCTATTTCGGAGGAAGCAGGCCAAATCCGGACTTCAACCAAAAGGTGCACGTATTCATATCCGAATCGTGGGACGGCAAACCGTTGGAAAGCGAAGAGATGAAACCTGAATGGGTAAAGATTGACAACATACCTCTGGAGCGAATGTGGGCTGATGACAAATACTGGCTGCCTGAAGTCCTGAAAGGAAAATATGTAGAAGCCGCGTTTCTTTTCGGCGACAATGAAAAAATTACTGATATGAAAATAGGCTATAAGGCCGACTGGCTGCTTAAAAATCTGAAATCTAAAAATCAATAAACTTTAAGCAACGCCGGACAGCGAACTTGTGGTTGGATTGCCGGTAAAACTACAGAAAATTGAGTGAACTACAGGAAATAAAGGGAGGGCTTCGCCTCTTATTTCATATTAAAGAAGGTTTATAGATTTTCACACCTCAACCCACAAGTAAGTGAAATTATGAATCGTACTATTTCCCTTATAGCGATATCTGTAGCAATAATGCTTTTCCTAAGCGGCATCGCATCCGCAGACACTTTGGGGACATGGACGACAGCAAACAGCCTCACAGGCGTGTTTCCATCTTCGATGTATTTCGGTTCCTGCGCGGTAAACAACAACAACATCTATTGCACGTTGGGGAATAGTGCAAACACAGTAGACACCGCTACAATCACAAACAATGTCATAGGGACATGGACGACAACAAACAGCCTCCTTGCTGTTGCGGAGGGCGGCTCCTGCGTGATAAACAACAACAACATCTATTGCGCATTGGGGGAGAGTGGAACCGCAGTAGAAACAGCCACAATCACAAATAATGTCATAGGGACATGGACAACAGCAAACAGCCTCACATCCGCGATGGCGTTTGGTTCCTGCGTGGTAAACAACAACAACATCTATTGCGCATTGGGGAATAATGGAAACACAGTAGAAACCGCGCCGATCACAATAACGCCGCTTTCGAACGTCGCGATCGCACCATCATCGCCAATCATAGACAGCGGGCAGAACATTGCCTTCACTGGATCATGGTCGAATGGCCAGACACCGTACAACGTGGTACTCTATTCAGGAAGCTCGTCAAGTTGCGCATCAGACATGCTCACGCCCGCAAATGCAGTCCAGACCAATAACGGCATAGTATTCTACACCACCAGCTTCTCTCCAGTAAGTCCACCACCAAACAAATATTACTGCATTAATGTGATAGAAAGTTCTCCGGCACCAGATAACCACATGCATTCAATTGCTACCCCGGTAACGGTAGACACCGCGCCTACGGGATCTGCCATAGTCCCGGCAGCAAATACGCTAGATATAGGCCAGAACGTCATAATATCAACCACGCTATCAAACGGCGCGGGACCGTTCACAGCAAACCTCGTCTATTCAGAAAACGGAATGGTGGCTAACACAGTCACAAAC
>JAKAWS010000002.1 GCA_021816885.1 Microcaldota archaeon | reverse complement strand
TTCCGATCTAATCACAAATAATGTCATAGGGACATGGACGACAGCAAACAGCCTCACAGCCGCAATGTCTGGCGGCTCCTGCGTGGTAAACAACAATAACATCTATTGCGCATTGGGGAATAATGGAATCACGGTAGACACAGCCGCAATCACAAATAATGTCATAGGGACGTGGACGACAGCAAACAGCCTCCCGGCTGCGATGAACGTCAGTTCCTGCGTGGTAAACAACAATAACATCTATTGCGCGGTGGAATATGTTGGTGGAACCCCGGTAGACACAGCCACAATCACAAATAATGTCATAGGGACGTGGACAACAGCAAGCAATTCACTAAATGCCGCTGGGGAATATTATGGCGGCTCCTGCGCAGTAAACAACAATAACATCTATTGCGCGTTTGGGGATTATGGAAACACAGTAGAAACCGCACCGATCACAATAACGCGGCTGTCAAACATCGCAATCGCACCGTCATCGCCAATCATAGAGGGCGGACAGAACATTGCCTTCACAGGATCATGGTCGAATGGCCAGACACCGTACAACGCGGTACTCTATTCAGGAAGCTCGTCAAGTTGCGCATCAGACATCACGCCCGCCAATGCAGTCCAGACCGATAACGGTATAGTATTCTACACCGCCAGCTTCTCTCCAGTAAGTCCATCATCAAACAAATATTACTGCGTTAATGTGGTAGACAGCTCCTCGTCAACAGCAACGAACCACGAACATTCGGTTGCTACTCTGGTAACGGTAGACACCGCGCCTACGGGATCTGCCATAGTCCCAGCAGCAAATACGCTAGATATAGGCCAAAACGTCATAATATCAACCACGCTATCAAACGGCGCGGGACCGTTCACAGCAAACCTCGTCTATTCAGAAAACGGAATGGTGGCTAACACAGTCACAAACATCCCAGTAGGGGGAACAGCAAACCTAAAATTCGTTCCGACGTACACAGGTATATTCACCTTCAACGTGGTTGTGACGGACACAGGAACAACAACCCCATACGTCTTCAATGCACCAGGCAACTCTGTGATAAATGTCAATAATGCGCTTGCCGGAGTATCATTGACGGTGCCAAACCCCAAAGTTGATGTTGGCCAATCAGAAGCCATAACCGTCACATGGAACGGTGGAACGCCGGATTATACCTCCAACATAATTGTCAGCAATCCGGCCAACGGCGTGATAGCGAACGTGCTGACATCCGGCCTCACCACCAATACACCGCAAACGCTAACGTTCACGCTTGGCGCCAACGCCATCGGAACTGACACGATTAATGCAATTGTGACAGACTCCGCGAGCACCCCGGAGTCAAACACGCTTACCAATTCGATAACCGTAAAATCTGCGCCATCAATAACCGGCTTTGCATCAAGCTCCGGTCCATTTTATTCAGGCCATTCTGTAAATTTCAACGCCACCATAAGCGGTGGCACCGGACCGTTCACTGCAAATCTAGTGCTCGGCGGCAATGTTATTGCTTCGGTTGGCAATATCCCTACAAATACGCCTTTCAACTTCAATGGAATATCATTGTCGCTCGGCAGCTACTCGTATAACATAATCGCCATAGATACCGGTTTAACACAACAAATTAAATTCAATTCAACGCCTATCGTTATAACTGTAATAAACGCTCCTTCTGGTGGTGGTAGTGTCGTCGGCTCAAAGAGCGTAACATTAACTGACAACTTAAGCGCTCCAATCAATTCAACTAACCCGGTCTTCTACGCGTTTGTGAGTACGCCATCTGGTATGGTTACCGAACAGGAGATCTATCAAGCCCAGCTGCCCTCTTCAGTAACATTTAACTCGACACAAGTTCTCAACTTCAGCTTTGCATGCTCATTCGCAGCAGGCAGCACAACCTACAATTATGCGAACTATGTGCAGGGACTAGGCGCGAACGCCGTGTGCGGCAGGAACTATACGGAATCCGGCGGCATTTTCGAGGCGCTCTATAGCAGCGTAGCAGCCACTTCAACCACAACAATAACTACAACAATCACTACTACAACCGTAAATGCAACTACCACCATGCCGCAGAAAATAACAAGCCAAAGCGGCTCGATTGTGCTAAACGTTTCATCAAAGAGCCCGGCAAAAGTCAACTTTTCTGGCGGCGGCGCGGAGTTCAATATTACTGACAACTCTACCCATAGTATAAGTGTGCTACTTATGGTTGCCAATGTAACTGCTACATCGCCTGCAGCACCCGCAAATTATACTAAGATAATTGCCATAAACGAAAGCGTCAACAGCACCAGCGCCTCAGTCAAATCGACTTTGACATACGCCTGCAACGGCAGCATAACTTCAAACAGAATAGCGCCTTATATACTCAAAAACGGCGTATGGAGTGCCATCACACCTTTCACAGTAAATTCTGAAACATGCGCCGTTACATTCATCGTTCCAAATGACCCAATTATCGCACTATTGGAAGTGGCAAACATTAACGCCACAAAGGCGACTTCAACAGTAACCACATCAATCCTGCCTTCAACGACAACCATAGCTCAAACCACAACCCCACAGGCCGGCGTGCAATCAAATTACATATTGGTTGCGGCAGTGGTGGTAATACTGATAATAATAGGTTGCTATTTCATATTTATCCGCAAGTCCAAAAACTAGATGTCCATAACATCGTTACTCCTTCAAAGCAAGCAAATCCAGTGCAGTAAACGCTTCGTAATTGGCTCTTGACAAAATAGATCTTGCCCGACTGCGCAGGCAGATAGCTTAATCGGCCTTTTGCACAGATACTTTCACTATTTCTCCTTCTATCTTGATTGTTTTTGTTGTTCCTTCTCCCAGCCCGGACAGGAGTTTCGCTGCATGGAGATCTTTCGCTATCTTTTTTGAATTAGTTCTGATTATTACGAGCATGTCTCCTGCCGCTTCATATCCGAGCGAAATTTTCTCGCTCTTCTTCAGCCCGAGTTCCTTTCTTACCATCTGGACGCCTCTTTCGAATTCTCTTACAAATGCCTCTTCCTTCAACTCCTTTGATATCTCTTTGTCAATGTATGCTTTTCCGGACTTGAATAGCGCCTCATCTCCTTGCCCTACTCTTCCGACTACCGTGAAATGCTCAGCGGTTATCTCGACTGTTCCTAGCGTTGTGTGCAATCCGTATTTTCCGTTCTTCTCGATTGCGTTTTTCAGTATCGAAGCGTCAGATTCTTTTAATGCCTCTGCTACTGCCCCTGCCTTTTCTTTGAATGCTGGTCCGAGCTTTGCGAAAAGTGGTTTAACATCCACTTCCAATCCCGCGACTTTTTTTATTTTTGTCTCTTTTGCATTAACATATTCTGAAATCATTCCTGATAATTTCAACAAAGAGTTGTATGCGATATCATCTTTAACTTCAAGGTAAGCGTTTGCTATTGGCGATCTCAAACTTATCCCGGCTTTTTCTCTGCTGTTTAGCAATGCGGTTATTGCGTCCTTTGCTATTTCCATTTCGTTTTCTAGCGCGGTGTTTATCGCCTTCTTGTTTGCTTTTGGCCAACTTTCAAGGAATATGCTCTCCTCTCTTTTGTACATTTCGGTGTAAACGCTCTCGGATACAAACGGGGTTATCGGAGAAATCATAACTAGTGATTTGTAAAGCACATAGTTTATCACATCTATTGTCGCCTTCGCTCTTTTCCTGTTTCCGTATAGCACGTTCTTCTTTGCGATTTTTAGGTAGAATCTACTGAAGTCTTCGATTATGAACCTCTTCAGGGCATTTGCTGCTATAAACGCCTCATAGCCTTCAAGGGATGTTGTAACTAACTCTGTTAATGATTCAAGCTTTGATACTATCCAGGCCTCTTCGTTGCCGAGCCTTTCCGTGTTTATCTTGTTTTTCAGCTTGAGCTTGTATCCTATTAATTCTTGGTACTCGGAAAGAAGGTTGGAAACGTTATGGAGTATTATTATTGTTTTCCTGGCGTCCCTTATCTCCGCATTATTCAATCCCAGATCAAGCCATGATGTATGGTCGGCGCACCATAATCTGAATGTGTCTGCTCCGAACTGCTTTGTGAGTTCTTCTAAAGGAATATAATTACCAAGGCTCTTATGCATCTCCCTTCCTTTCTCGTCAAGAAGCATTCCATCGACAGCTATGTTCTTGAATGGTTTTTTGCCGTAAGCCAGTACCCCTAGCTTAAGCAAACCAGAAAACCATCCCCTTAGCTGGTCTCTTCCCTCTATAATGTAGTCTACAGGGAAGAACCTCGCAAATTCCTCTCCCGTCATGCTTGTCCTAAACGCTGTGCTCGCGTCAAACCAGACATCGGCAACATCTGTAACCCTATCCATGGTAGAATCGCATTTGTCGCACTTTATTTTTACCCTGTCGATGTATGGTCTATGCAGATCGTGCAGGCTCTCTATCCTTTCTGTGCTTCTTTCCTTCAGCTCTTCTATAGATTGCAGTACGCTAAAGTTACCGCAACTTTTGCAGAGCCAGATTGGAAGAGGTATGCCCCAGTATCTTTGCCTCGATATACACCAATCAGGAGATGATTCTATTACGCTTGCTTGCCATTTTTTTCCTTCGATAGGGTGCCAGATGGCCTTCTCGTTCTCGCTAAGTAATTTCCTCTTTATTTTTTGTATGTTGAAGAACCATTGCCCTGTTGCAAGATATATCAGTTTGTTTGCGCATCTCCAGCAATGCGGATAGCTGTGGGTTATCTTCCCTTTTGCAAGTATGGCCTTCATTGCTTCAAGATCTTCAAGGACTGTTTTGTTAGCGTCAAAAGGGACTGAGATTCCGGCATACGCGCCAGCTTCCCGACCATATACCCCCGTCTGTTCAACTGGGGAGAATATTGGCAGTTTGTTCTTCATCCCGACCAGGTAGTCTTCAAGTCCGTGTCCGGGCGCAATGTGGACTAATCCAGTTCCTTCTGCCATCGTAACAAGCTCTTCCGATAAGATGATCTTGTGGAATTTTCTCATTTCCTTTTGTTTCTCGACTTTTGTTTCAAGCGGGTTTATGTAAGACAACCCCTCAAGTTCTCTCCCGTAGAACTCGGCTTTTACACTGAGGCTTTGGTTTATCTGATCTGCAAATGAATCAAGCCTTTGCTTTGCGACTATGTAATCGGCCTCATGCACTGCAACTAAAACATAAAGCTCTCCCGGATTCACTGCGACCGCAACATTTGCAGGAAGTGTCCATGGTGTTGTTGTCCATATCACAAGAGAAGTGTTTGGGCCGAGCTGCGCTTTTGACTTTTCTGGATTGTTGACCTTGAATGCAACATAAATCGACGGATCCTCTGTTTCTTTGTAAACAACCTCTGCGCTCCCTTGCGCAAGGGATGTCCCGCAATGGATGCAGAATGCCGTTGTCTTAGTCCCCTTGTAAAGATAGCCTCTGTCAGAAATCAATTTGAACATGCTCCATGATGCTTCTATAAATTCGTTTCTTTCTGCTAAATATGGATTTGAGAAGTCTAATGATATTCCATACCTTGCGTAGTCCTTGTCCATCCTTCCTATGTATGAATCAACATACTTTCTGCACTCCTTCACAAAATTCTCTATTCCGATCTTTGTTTCGATCTCTTTTTTGGCGCTTATATTGAGCAGCTTTTCAACCTTGTTTTCGATCGGAAGGCCATGAACATCATAGCCTGCCCTGTCTCTTACATCGTACCCCCTATATCTCCTGTACCTTAATGTTATGTCTTTGATCGTCTTGACCCACATCTGTCCGGGGTGAAGGTCTCCGGTTACATAAGGCGGTCCGTCTAGAAAATAGAATTTCTTTTTCCCTTTGTTCTTCGCTCTGACCTTTGATAACACGTCGTGTTCCTCCCAGTACCTCAGAACTTCCTCTTCTCTTTTATTTAGGGTGACATCTTCCCGTTCGTGAACGGTGTGGGCTTCCTCTTCGTTCATGCAATCACTGCGCCCTGCAAAAGATGTATTTTATCTGGCTCTTCGAGCCGTTGTACTAGAATCAGCCTTTCACCAGTCTCCGCCTGTCCCGCAACATCAGAATAGATTCTGAATCCGTAAGCCTTGAGAGAATCCATATTGTGGTATAGAATTGTATGTTTTTATACTTTGCCACAATATAATCCTATGCAACTTATCCACGACTCGAAAGTCGCGGTTCTCTTGCATTACCAAATAAAAAGCCCTTTAAGGCTATTAGATAAAATATATATGATAAAATGGCCTTGTTTGTAGACTACTTGTCAGTGATGCTGCTCTCGCTCGGCGCGAGCGCGGCCTACCTGGCATGGTATATCTGGAGCCTTGGGAAAACAGCAAAGGGCAAGCAGGAGCTGGCTGTGCCTATATTTGCGCTCGGTGTGTTCAACGCCATCGGCGGGTTCACGATGTCATTTACATGGCCGCTGCCCGGCGGCTATAACATGCTCTTTGGAGATCCGCTGCTCTTCCTCGGCCTGCTGATGATTGCAGGCGCATACATGCTTAGGAAGAATATCAGCTTGAAGAGCCTTGCTATGCCTGGATTCCTCCTTGGTGTATACATCCTTGTCGGGGCCGGGGCGATTGTAGGCTACACTCTGGAACCGGGAATCCATTTTCTGCCCTCTTTCAGCCTCTATCTGTTTGCCGGGCTTTCGGGAATAATATCGCCGATAACCGCTTACCTAAGCCCGAAAGGAAGCGGCAAGTACGCTTACTACCTGCTGACTGCGCTGCTGGTCCTGACTGCGATCGCTGCACTGTTTCTGGCGTATACCGCGTTCTATGAGCACATCGGCTCATTCAGCAAATGGTTCCCGTAAGCGTAGGACAGGTGTGCTATCTTGAAACCGGAGCGGCGAGCGCTTTAGCTGGTTTCCCGGAGAAGAGCTGTTTCTTTGCTGGCTTAGTAATATTCTTTCATCTCCTTCACATCGTTAAAGTCTGTAGATTTAACGAATGCGTCCGATAATTGCGATGCAAGCCTTCCGTTCAAGACCAAAGGTATGTTGAAGTCGACCGCTTGCCTCCTTATGCCAAAGTCTTTCTTCTTTAGGTCGTTATCAGTCATCACTATTCCGACCTTGCCCTTCTCTATCATGTTCAGCGCATCCGCGCTGCTTATGGGCTGCGCATTAGCTATAGGATAATCCTCTACCGTAAACACATCAATAAGACCTTTTAAAACCGCTGCCGCCTTGCCGAGGTGCTGCGTGCCGGATTTCCCGTATATTATCGCCGATCCGCCAGGTATGTGGTTTGGGTTTACGCCGAGCCAGCTCGTCAAGAGGGCCTCATCCATAGTCTTGCCGAAGGCCGCCGCTTCCCCCGTGCTCCTCATCTCCGGCCCTAATACCGGATAGGAATCCTTGAGCTGCAGCCAGGAAAATTGCGGGCTCTTCACTATGCAACTCTTGTGTTTGGGCTCGTGGAACTCTCCATCCATGCCCAACCCCTCGAATATCGCCTTGTGCGCGTAATCCATCAGGTTTATGCCCACTGATTTTGAACTGAAGGGCATGGACCTGCTCGCCCTTGAATTGAGCTCTATTATGTACACCTTGCCCCTGTTTATCAGGAACTGTATATTGAACGGTCCTTTCATCTCTAATTCCGACGAAAAGAGCAACGCCATCCTTTTCATCTCTTCGTATGCGCTGTTGCTATTGCTGAAAGGTGCTGCTATTGTGGCATCGCCGCTGTGCACTCCGGCTTCCTCTATGTGCTGCATGCTTATCCCTAGCACTGACTTGGAATCAGTCACGCAATCCATCTCCGCTTCTATCGAATCTGAGTAGAACTTCGTCAGGACCAACGGGCTTCTGTGAACCTGCTTGCCTATTGTTGCCATGTATCTTTGAAGGTCTGCCTGACTGTACAACAGCTTGAAGGACGAGCCGCTAAGTATATAGCTCGGTCGCACAAGTATCGGAAATCCGACCTCGTCTATGAACCTTTCAATTGCATGTTTGCCGGTCGCTGCGCGCCACTCAGGCTGCGCAAGGTTTAGCTTTTCCACTATCGATGAGAACTTGTTCCTGTCTTCCGACCTCCCAATGCTTGATGATCCCGTACCTATGAACTTCATGCCGTATCCTGACAACTTCTCTGCTATGTTGTTGCCTATCTGCCCTCCGGTAAATACTGCGACGCCGTCGAAATGCTCTTTCCTGTCTATCGATTTTATTGTCTCTGCGCTTATCTCATCAAAATACAGCTTATCTGCGGTATCCCAGTCCGTAGACACGGTCTCCGGATTGCAGTTTAGTATCGACACTTCGGAAAAGCTTTTCTTCAGCGCCCTCGCAAAGCTCACCGCGCTCCAATCAAATTCTACCGATACTCCGATCCTGAATACGCCCGCGCCAAGAACCAGCGCCTTCCCGTTTTTTGGTTTTTCTTTGAAGCTGATGTCATCTTCTGAAGCGGCGCGCGTAGTGTACAGGTAGTTTACTCTGGCAGGGCATTCTCCAGCAAGAGTGTCTATGCTTTTGACGAAAATATCCTGATGGGAGCCGATTTGCTGCCCGCAAAATCCCATCCTGTTTAGCTGCTCTTCCTCTTCCGTGCCTTTCTTCGGGTTTGCACTGCCCTTCAGATTCTTTGCCTTTTCGTAAATTGTTACTAGGTTGTTTATCTTGTTTAGGAAAAACAGGTCGACACCGGTGAGCCTGTGCACTTCCTCAGGTTTTATGCCGAGCGCAAATGCTTTTGCCGCATACAGGAACCAGTATGGTTTCCTTGATCTGAGTATTGATTCTATCTCTGTTCGGCTTAAGCCAGAATTGTATATCCTTCCGCCGACCAAGCCCGGCTCGCCTATGTCGAGCATACGCACCGCTTTCTGCATTGCCTCCTCAAAAGACCTGCCTATCGCCATCACTTCTCCGATACTCTTCATCTCCGTGCCCAGGCTCGAGCTTGCGCTCTCGAACTTTGTCAGGTCCCACCGCGGTATCTTTATTGTTATGTAATCAAGGCTCGGCTCGAAGAACGCGCTCGTGACTTTTGATACCTCATTGCGGATATCGTAGAGCTTGTATCCCAGGCTTAGCTTAGCGCTCACATATGCAAGCGGATAGCCAGTTGCCTTGCTCGCAAGGGCGCTCGAACGGGACATCCTCGGATTCGTCTCGATCACGTAGAACTCCCTGCTTTTGGGGTTTAGGGCGAACTGGACATTGCATTCTCCTACAAGCCCTATCGCTTCGGCCACCTTTATCGAAATGGCGCGCATCGCATTGTAGTCCTCATTGTCCAGAGTCTGTGCTGGCGTTACAACGGTTGATTCTCCGGTATGTACGCCCATCGGGTCGAGATTTTCTATGCACGCCACTACCGCAGCGTTGCCGTACATATCCCTTACGACTTCGTATTCTATCTCCTTCCATCCGCCTAGGTATTTCTCTATAAGCACTTCGCTGGTCCTGCTTTGCGCGAAAGACCTCTTTATGCCTTTCTTCAATGCGGCTTCGCTCTTTGCTATGAACGAGCCCCTTCCAGCAAGATTGAAGCTTACCCTTAGCATCACAGGGTAGCCAAGTTCCCTTGCCGCTGCCAGAGTGTCTTTCTCCGTCTTTGCGGCCCGGCTTGGCGCCGTCCTTATGCTCTTGCTTTCCATCAGCTTTTTGAAATCAGACCTGCCGAGCGCGGCCCTTATGCCGCCGAGTTTGGTTCCGAGGACCTTTACGCCGTGCTTGCCCAAAACTCCCGCATCGTTCAGGTCTATCCCTGCATTAAGGGCGCTCTGCCCCCCAAAACCTATCATTATGCCTTTGGGTTTTTCTTTTTCTATCACTTTCTCTATGAAACGCCGCTTTACCGGGAGTAAGTAAACGTGCTCCGCCGAGATGTAGCTTGTTTGCACCGTAGCCACATTCGAATTGACGATTACCGTCTCTATGCCTTCCTCACGAAGCGCTTTGAGCGCCTGGCTGCCGCTGTAATCGAACTCAGCAGCCTCGCCTATCTTTATAGGGCCGGAGCCTATCAGCAGAACCTTGCTGCCTTTCCACAAATCAAGCCTTTCTCTTGCCATTTTGCATCATCCTATAAAACATATTGAAGATAAATCGCGTGTCCCATGCCCCTGGCCTGGCCTCCGGATGGAACTGCGTGGTTATCAGGTTGTGCTTTCTGTCTGCCAGACCTTCAACAACATTGTCATCTATGCTTTCGAACAGCACTTTTGCGCTTGCAGGAATATTTCTTTTTGACAGGGCATAGCCATGGTTGTGCGTTGTTATGTATGCTTTGTTGTCCATGCGGTTTACAATGCCTTTATTCACGGCCCTGTGGCCGAACTTCATCTTTTTTATCTTTCCGCCAAGGGCTATCGCTGCAAGCTGGTGCCCCAGGCATATCCCCATGCTCGGTATTCCGGTATCGAGCAGCTCCCTTATGTTGGATATTGCTTCGCCCAAGAGATTGGGATTTCCCGGCCCGTTCCCGTAAACTATGCCTGAAGGTCCGAAATCCAGTATCTCTTGCGCCGGTGAGTCCCATGGAGCCCTTATAATGTCATATCCCAAGCTTAGCAAATCATTTATGAATCCATTCTTTGCGCCGAAGTCCATAACCACTATAGTGCCTTTTTGTTTCCTTCCGGAAACTTTGCAGTATACTGGTTTTTTGGGCGACACCATTTTCACAAAGTTTATGGATTCGTAATCGTATGTGTCCAGATCTTTGGCGTCTTTGCTATTGTCGGATATGACGCCAATTGAGGTGCCGTTGTCCCTCAGCCTTATAGTTAATGCGCGGGTATCGATGCCATATATGCCAGGTATTGATTCCCGTTTTAGCCACGAATCGAACGTGCTTTCAGAATCCCATTTTGTTCCGGAAGTATACTCAGATACTATCACGCCTTCGGCCTGTATATGCTCTGATTCGAAATTGCTTGGCAGATTTGTGCCGCTGATTAATTTCTTTCTGGGCACGCCATAATTGCCTACAAGCGGATGCGTAAAAACCAGAATCTGTCCTTTGTAGGAAGGATCTGTAAGACTTTCCGGATAACCTGTCATAGAGGTTGTAAAAACAAGTTCGCCGATTGCTTTTTTATGTGCCCCAAAACGAAAACCCCCTACTATGAAGCCGTCTCTGGTGCATAAGTGGGATTTTCCTGAAGCCATTTATTCACAACGAGGCTTGCAGTCTATTTTAGTGTTAAGGTATTTAAAGCACTGTCAGGGGGGCTTTGCTCATAAAATCCGACCATAAATTTAAATATTGAGATCAGATAACTAATTTATGGACAGGACACTTAAGAGATATGGATTGGAAGCGTCAGCCAAGATACTTATTGTTATCGGGTTTCTGTTTGTCCTTTCCGCTTGGATTGTGGGGACTTATTATTATGGAACTACAGGTAAGAGTCCTCTGTTCATACCTCCCTTCATATTTACCTGCGTCCTGGCATTGCTCCTCTTGATAATCAGATATAGATACACGTTATTTGAAAAATATCCGTATCTTATGAATCTTCCATCGCTGTTTTACCATATTGAAGAGAAAAAAGGGTCAAACAACAAAAGCATCGCATTCAGCATGATATTCACCGTACATGCATTGGTAATTGCTTTTCTGGGGCTCGAAAGCTTGGCTTTGACAATCAACATAGGTTCAAGTATTCAGAGCAAAACTACTTCACCGTTTCTATACATATATCTGATAATAATTGCAGTCTTGTTTGCATCGGTATTATTGCAGTACCGCAGGATTTACGTCAGGTTTGCGAAGTGAATAGGGTAGATGACTAAGTCGTATTGCGTGAAAGGCAGATTGTTGCGGGAGACGTTTTTATCGGCTACCCTAGTCTTCTCAACAATGCTATCTGCTCATGTTCAAGCTTTGTGAAGCGTTGCTTCTTCTCCTCGTCGGTTGCATCGCGTTGCTGCTTTCTGGCCATGTTTATCAGCCCCATCGCTTTGATTACAGCAGGTACATTGTTGGATTTGCATGGCTGCGATTTTCCCGTTGCCTCGAAGAAGATTCTTGCATCTTGCGGTTTCAATACATCTCTACCCATTGCATCACATAAGATTTTTCCGCCCGTAAATCAGGCTTCCTAAAACGAACGATGATTGAGGTGGAACCAAAAAGATATATATGCATTTTCTACAAGGTTCACTAATTGTAGGATACGTAGAAATCTTGGAAAAGCGGCTGATGAGGGGTCTCTTGTTGACTGCTCGCCAGTAGCGGGGCGAACTTCCCGCTTGGCACGGGCAAGAGAGGTGAGTAGGACATGTCTATTTAGCTCCTCTCGGTACGGCATCAGGAAAAGGCCAACTTTTGAGAACCCGCATTGCCTTTCGACGATGACATAATCCGATTTTGACATGCCAAATTCAATCTTCGACGGAAGCTGAATAGACACATGATGTCTTATCTATGCGTTAAAACTCACAAAATGTTATCAATCTCAATCGACATAACGCTTTGAATAAAGTTTTTAGCCTTAAGTAACAAAGAAAGACCATGAAGGAAGAACAAATCGTAAAGAACACTGCTACTTTTGTAAGAAGGAGATTAGAAGGTGAAGGCACGGGCCATGATTGGTGGCATGCTTATCGTGTATGGAAAATGTCTTTGGCAATAGCCAAAAAAGAAGGGAACGCGGACTTATTCGTTGTACAGCTCGGTGCGCTACTGCACGATATAGCGGATTGGAAATTCACAGGCGGTGATGAATCCGTGGGTCCGAGAATAGCAACGGAATTCCTTAAGAAACAGAAAGTCAATGATAAGAAGATAGCCCAGGTTCGTTATATAATAGAAAACGTATCCTTCAAAGGCGCTGGCGTAAAGTCAAAGATGAAAAGCAAGGAGGGAATGATAGTCCAAGATGCGGATAGGCTTGACGCGTTGGGTGCCATAGGCATAGCAAGGACATTGGCTTATAGCGGCTACAAGCAAAGAGAGATTTACAATCCAAGAATAAAACCAGAAATGCACAATACCTTTGCACAATATAAGCAATCCAAGTCTACAGCAATCAACCACTTCTATGAAAAGCTGCTACTTCTCAAAAAACTAATGAACACCAAAACAGGAAAAGATCTCGCACAAGAAAGAGACGCTTTTATGAGAGAGTACCTCAACCGGTTCTATGATGAGTGGAACGGGAAACGTTGATTTGGGGTTTCTGTCGCTTTTTGGATTGATATTCAGAGGTATCGCATTCTGTGAGTGGGCAGTATTGATGACGTAGCTATATTTGTAAAAGAAGTGAAAAGAGCACTTGCTGCTTGGTAGCTGCATTTTCTGGCTCTTATCTGCGTTCCGTATTTATAGATTTGGACGTATTTGTTACACATGGAAGCAGGGGAAAAGATAACGCGCAACGCGCTGCTTATATCCCTATCTGCGTTCTTCGCCGACTTTGGCTACCAGACGGTTGTCGCTTCTCTACCCGTCCTCCTTGTTGTAGTGCTGCACGCGCCAGTGTACGTATTTGGAATTGTGGTTGCTGTATCTTACGGACTTGGCGCGATATTCGGATATGCTGGAGGCCTTCTCTCAGGCAGGTACGGAAAGAAAAAAGTAACGATATTTGGCAACCTCCTCATACCGATACTCTCTCTGAGCGGCCTTGCAACCAGCTTCTATGAAGCTTCTGTTCTATTTACTGGCGGATGGCTTTCAAGAAACTTTAGATCCCCTGCAAGGCGCGCCATGATAGATGACGAGGTCTCAGGCAAGAACAGGACAGCGGTATACGGATTCCTCAATGCAATGGATGTTGGCGGAGGAGTCCTATCTATATCGGTCCTTCTCTCCCTTCTTTATTTCGGGGTCGGACTTAGGTCGATAATACTCCTTACCGCCATACCGATACTTTTCTCCTCTTTCCTTCTCTTCTTTGTAAAAGAGCGAAAAGAAGTATCTAGGGCGGCGCGCAAAATCAGAAAGAATGTTGGGACACGGATGCGTTTAAACAGGAACGCTTTCTTCGGGGTGATAATAGCTACGTCTTTATACGGCTTCAGCTTCTACAGCTTAGGTTTTCCAATACTTACCGTTGCCAGATATTCCGGTAACAACTCACTCGGGTATCTCTCTTATCTCTTCTTCTTGCTTGGCTCTGCGCTTTTCGGCTACTATGTTGGGAGGAAGCGCATTGCCCCGGCATACGGACTTGGCATTCTAGGTTATCTGCTTTCTGGCATAGCAACCGCGCTGCTTGGCATCTCATACCTCCTCAATCTTGGAGTAGTACCGATGTATCTCTCGATATTGCTCATAGGGATGGGTGTTGGGGTGATAGACACGCTTGAACCAAGCATAATATCTATCGTAAAAGCAGGGGATATAGGAAAAGGGATGGGGTCGCTGACAGCATCGCGCAGCGTGGGACTACTTGTTGGAAACGTTATTATGGGTGTGCTCTACCATTTTAATCCTGCGTACTCTTACGCTTATGCTGCTGCGCTCTCGGTTGCTGCCGCTCTGATCGTGATTGTGTTTGGAAGGGGAATATCTTAGAAGTAGAGGAAGTGGTTTGCCACAAGTATCACTATTGCGAATATTGATACCCCTATAAGAACATACCTTGGATCTATCTTCGGACCTTTTGTCGGAGCGTCGTAGAAGCTAAGCACTCCGGCCTGCGATTGCGGTGAATATAATGATGCCATACAATCTATTCTTCTAGAGGAAGTTATTTATTACTTTTTCTTTACCCCGTTGCTCTGCTTCTCTTATAAAAATCAAGCACCTTGTCTAGGGATATCACAAACCATGCAGTATAGTTTTTTGGGTTCGCCTTTACGTCTGCTTCTAGCTCTTCAAGAGAGATCCACTTGAAAGAATCCACCTCTTCGGGATTCGGCTCTATCTTCCCCAAATAGTTGCCGAATATTACATGATCGAACTCGTGCTCCTTGAGGCCTTTGTCAAGCTCAGCAAAATAGGTAAAGGAGAATACCTCATCCATCTCCGTGTCAAACCCCATCTCTTCCTTGAGGCGACGGTGCGCTGCTTTCTCAACTGATTCGTTCTCTCTTGGATGGCTGCAGCACGCATTAGTCCATAAACCCCCCGAATGGTACTTGCTGAGCGCCCTGCGCTGAAGCAGCATCTTTTCTTCGTCGTTGAATATGAATATCGAAAACGCGCGGTGGAGCTTTCCCTCCCTGTGCGCTTGCATCTTCTCCTCCGTGCCTATCTGCCTGTCATTCTCGTCTACAAGTATTACCCTCTCTTCCATAAGCTTCACCTACCTTATTGCGCTTACAATCCTTATAACATCTCCCCCCTTTAGCATATAATCTTTTCCAATGCGCCTTTTGCTTCTCGCATCGACCGCATACAGCATCCCTTTTGCCAGGTCCGTGTGTATGGCAGCGGCAAGGTCGGATGCTGTTGAGCCTTTCTTGATGAGTATCGCATCGGGCAGGACATTCCCGTAGTGGTCCGAGTACTTATTCTCATCCTCTACAGGATAGACCACTATCATCCCAAGCATCTCGAATACCAGCCTGTTCAGCATTCCCTGAACGTCAGATTTACCGCTCTTGAGGAAAGAGCGCATGTATGAGAGCGCTTTCTTTTGCGTCTCGTCTACCTCTTTGAGCTCTCTGAACTCCTTTTTCTCTGGGTTGTAATCTATTATACCGTTCTTATCCGCCTTTCTGAGCGCAAGCTCTATTGCAGCTGAGCAGAACACGCAGCGCGTTGCGGATGCGGTATTTATCTTCTCCGTATTTTTTGCCGAATCGGGATCATCAGACTTGTTCGCACATATGATTATCGGCTTTGACTGTTCGATGAGCTTCCACGCAAAGTCCTTCATCGGACCTTTTGGAGGATCGCGCTCTCTGGGCCGTATGCCAGACTTCCTTAAGCTCGTCTCTACCACATCTTCCTTTATCCCAATGCCTGAAATCATCTTTGCGAGCTCTGGTCCGAAATCATCACTCATATATATCTTTTTCCAGTGCCTCTCGATTATCCCTGAAAGCCATTCTGCCAGTTCGTCTTTGACAAGTGCAATGTCCTCAGTAGGATCTACACCGTTGCACTTATTCCCGTTCTTGTCAGTCTTACCGCTTGCATCTATGACCAGTATGAAGCCTTCCGCTGTGCTGAGGTCATTTAGGAACTTGTTTCCCATCCCTTTTCCAGAGTGCGCGCCTTCGACCAAACCGGCAACATCGACCACATTTATCGGTACATATCTCATACCATCCTTACAGTATGAGTTCCTTGGGTTACACTTTACCCCGAACTCGCTGTGCGGACAAGGAACAGTTACATAAGCCACTCCTACATTCGGATCTATCGTGGTAAATGGATAGTCGGCTATATGCACATCGTTAAGAGTTATGGCCGAGAAGAGAGTGCTCTTGCCCTTATTGGGTGCCCCTATTATACCTATAAGCAATCAAACGCCTCTTTGCGAACATTACTAATTCCTGCGAAATGGTTATAATGTTGTTGCTTTAATCAGATTAATAATTGCAGGGGTAGCAAAGTTTGGTCAAACGCGCTAGGTTCAGGGCCTAGTCCTTTAGGGGTTCGAGAGTTCAAATCTCTCCCCCTGCATATTCGGTTTACTGCGACAAGCCAGGGTTCGGAAATCCCCAAATAGGTACTAGCCCACACGAGAAACGAAGCTCTGAACGTGATGGTGTGGCTTAAAGGATTACAGATATCGATAACTATTTATGGTTATTTAGAAATGCAATCACCATAAGACAGATATGGTATCTAAATGCCGCACCCCGTACCTTCTGCAGATAGGGTACCTATGGGTTAACAAAGTCTCAAAGCACCGACAATAGCAAATTTTATAAATATAGGTGGAGAAATAGAGTTGTGCTTTTGGCACTCTGATTATACTGGATGAGCGAATGTATAAAATATACGAAGTTAACGACACTTTCAAAATGACGCCTGACAATTTTGGCAAGGATATAACTGCAGTAGCCGATAAGACCCTCCGTGAAAAGTATGAGGGAACCATAGACAAGGATATGGGCGTGATAATAGCGGTATACAACGTTAGGAACATAAGCGATGGATTCATCTTTCCGGGAGATCCGTCCACCAGGCATAGCGTGGACTTTGATGCGCTCGCATACTACCCGAAGGTGGAAGAGATTGTTGTAGGCGAGGTGACTGAGCTGATGGACTTCGGCGCTTTCGTTAGGATTGGACCTATCGATGGCCTTGTGCATGTCTCTCAGATAACCGACGACTTCATATCTATGGATAAGAAGAGTTCGACGTTTGTCTCCAAAAAAGGTGGCAAGTCGCTAAAGAAAGGAGACATAGTATATGCTAAAATTTCCACCGTCAGCATAAAGAACAAGAATATGAGGGAATCGAGGATCGCGCTCACGATGAGGCCCGAAGGGCTTGGCAAACTCGAGTGGGTTGCCGCTGCGGCTAGATCCAGCCAGGGCAAATCTTCACAGAAGGGGAAGGGAGGAAAATCTAAGAAATAAAAGTAAGTGATATAATGGATGAGACAGCATGCAAAAAATGCAGGATAATAATAAAGAGCGGAAACAGATGTCCGATATGCGGCTCTGCCGACATAACCAACAAGATAAGTGGCTATATAATAATGCTCGACTGCGAGAAGTCTGAGATAGCAAAGAAACTTAACATAAACATAAACAGCACTTTTGCGCTTAACATAAAAGGTTAGACCGGCAGATGCTAATATGCCATTGAGAACCAGAAATAGATTGGCTGGAATTCTGCTCGTACTTGGGATATTGCAATTTGTGGCTGTATTTTTTCTTGTCTCGGCTTATTCGGGATATTCAGCTAACCTGACGGTAAGCTACATCCTTTACAAGAGCGTGTATGCAGACATATCGGAGGGCATTGTTGGCTTTGCAGTGCTGCTCGGCACGGTTGCTGGAAGAAATAGGATAGGAAATTCACAGTATCCGCTCATCGGTGCAGCTTTGTGCGCTTTCTTGATAAGCATATTCAACCTTACATACGGGATTCTCCATATATTTATTACGGCGGCGTTCGCCGCGTTTGGGATATCAGCTATCCTGATGTTCAACAAAAGGGGAACCTTTAGGATAGCATCTCTCGCACTTGCCGGATTATCGGTTTCGGGGTGGATGCTCTTTGCTGGGGGTGTTGGCAACGGAATCGCAGAGCGCGTTGCGCTCTTTCCGCTGATGATATGGGTAGTGCTGCTCGGGATATTACTCGTCAGACGGTCGGACTGAGTCTTTCTGCATTGTCTCTTCCTGTTTCCCGGCTGCTTCATTGATGTACTCCTCTTTTACGACTATCCTCTTTATATCCTTCATGTAGGTAAATATCGCTGCAAGGGAGCTCGCCTTGTTTATGAAGTAGTCTGAGTCCTTCCTTACCTTGTTGTCAAAGAATACCTCCGCGCCCTCCCTGTCGTTCTTTATGCTCGTTGGATTCAGCCCGTATGTATCTACAAGCTTCGCTATTTTTTCCTCCTCCTTCTCTATCTTCCTTGACACCTTTACTTCGTACCTTATCCTCTTTCCGGAATCCGGATGGTTCATGTCTATAACGACCCTTCCCGACCCCGTACTTTTTACTGTGGCGGGAGCATTGTCTATGTTGACCCTCATCCCAGGATAGGGCTTCAGGTTATGTGCCTTGAATTCCGACTCCTTCATCACCCTCACGAGGCTCTCGTCCCTTCTTCCGAAAGCTTCTTCAGCCTCGAGGACGAACGTTTTGCTCTCGCCGGGGTTCATCTTCTCCAGCTCCTTTTCTAGGCCTCTAACCACAGCATTAGAACCAAGGACTACAAGCACCGGTCCGTACTTTACGTGCTCGTCATAGGCATCTGACGCCTTCGCGGTCTCCGGATTTGTAGTGGCGAGCAACGCGCCGTCTTCGTCATTCTTGGCCGTGTACTCTATCTCTATGAAGTCTCCTTCTTTAAATGGCATATTTTCACCACACTTGTTCTCTCGCAAAGATAATTAAATGTTTTTCTGAGAGGAAATATCGGAACGCGGAATCGGTGCGACCGCCTAAGAGACGGTCATGTTTCCTCTGTCGGCACTGAAAAATTTGTGCTTTTTCGGAGTAAGTCTCTCTAGGATATGCTTGTATGCAAGTTCTGGCCTGCTGTGATCTCCGCATGAATATATGTCGACAGTCGCATAACTGCTTTCAGGCCATGTATGCAGGGCAATGTGGCTCTCCTCTATCAGGGCAATTATGGATACCCCTCCCTCTATGCCGTTGTAGCCCGGGAATTTCTTGGTTACCAGCTCTATTATGTGCATATTGCCGACTTTTGCAGAGCCTAGTACTGTCTTCGTCAAAAAGTCGATGTTAGTTATCTGTGCTTCGCTGAGTCCGTACATGTTCCCATATACGTGTTTTCCGAGAATCTTCCTTATCTGGCTCTGCACCTCTCTAGTTCGAGTTTGTTTGATCATTCTATTCGACCTTTCAACAATGCCTATAAATCTATCAAAACGCTTAAAAGAGCAATCCTAAAAAACGTCTTATAAAATGTATTGGCGGGCGCTTTCGCGCAGAGGACTGACTCTCGATACTAAAACGTAAAAATGTTGCTGGGCATATCTAACCATGTTGCACACTACCATCGCATCTGATGAGGATATCAGAGCCGCGACAGTGCCGAGAAAAATTGATGGCGGGAAATGGGAAAACGGGGCCGTGGTGCTCTTCGCTGGCAGCTCTGATTATCATGGAGCCCCAGTCCTCGCGGCAAGGGCAGCCTACAGCGCCATTGCGGCGTTGAGGGTAGGAACAGGATATGCACAGCTGTATGTGCCGAAGGCCATAATAGGCAGGGTAAGGTCGCTCTCTCCGAATATAATAGTAAGGGAGTTCGGGAAGAAGAATATCAGAGAGGGGGAGATAAGCATCGCAAAGTTGGGGATAGACAAGGCTGAAGCTGTGGCGATAGGGATGGGGATAGGCAGGGGCAAGGCAACCATGATGAAAGCTGCATCCATAATAGATTACGCTGTTGCCTCCAAGAAGAAAGTTGTCGTTGACGCAGATGCGATATACTCTGTAGGGAATGTGCGACGGTTCGACAAAAACGTTGTTCTGACCCCGCACCTCAGGGAGTTCGGGAAGATTTACGGCAAAGAGCTCAAGGCACGTTCCTTGGAAGATAGGATTCAGGCGGCCGTGAGGATGTCCAAAAAGATCGGATGCTGCATACTTCTAAAAGGGCATGAGACAGTAGTCACTGATGGGGAGGAGATAAAAGTGATAAGGTCAGAGTCTTCTGCATTGGCAACGATGGGAACTGGGGATGTGCTGTCTGGAATCATATCCGGGTACATGGCATGCGGAGCCGACTCGTTCAGAGCGGCGGTAGCGGGGGCGTACGTCCATTCGAGGATAGGGGATAGGCTGTACAAGAAGAAAGGAACGCATATAATAGCTGTAGATGTCGCAGAAGCGATACCTTCATTCCTTAAGAGATTCGATCGGAATGGATAGCTCTATCTCGTGCGCGGTGGGCGCGCGGGATTGTAAGACTTTCGAGGAAAGCTATATGTATAGGTATTTGCCATATCTGCCTATCTGCGTGGGTATTATTTAATCAACTTGATATGGATACCGATAACACCACTAGTTTTTTCTTCGCCTTCTGTATAGTGCTCACGTTGTAGTTCGATCTGCTCTTCTAAGCTTAAGATTTGATCGTGCCCAAATTTTGACTTATCGAAATTGGAGAACAAATCCCGAAAAGATTTGAAAATAGAAAGTCCAATTACCTCTACTCTGATTTTCTCCGTCTTATCTGGCAACTTGGCGAAGACTATGATGTCGCCGATCTTCACCATCCGTCTCTTTTCATCATACAGGCGGACTTCTATAATCTTCTGCCCTGTTTGGATTTTCTCGAATGGGATGGAATTCAATTTCATTTCGTGTAGCATTTGTATCAGGCTTCTTCTGATTTGCGTAAGACTTGTAATGTGTTTATTTAGCTCCTCTCTGAAAACCATAATAAAGGTTTCTCCCGAATATAATAGACCCCACCATTGTTTATGACAGATTAGAAAGTGATTATATGGAGAAAAAGACAAAAAGCATATTGATGATAGCTGCCGTGATAATACTATCAGTCATGTTCGTCCTTGGTAATGTTGCCGGTAGCAACTCCTCGCCGCCGACCAAGGGCACGACTACAACCATTACCCCAACGCTGCTCGTGACCGGTACTGCCAACGCAGTTATCCAAGGCTATTCTAGGAATATGGTCCTTTACGGGCAGCCATCCAACTCGCTGCTTAACGAACTTGGAATCCTTCAGAAAGAGGGCAACATAAACAGCTATACCAAGGTCGGGAACCAGATAGACGTCAACGGAAGTAATTTCTCTTCGTACTTAGTATACAACTCCATCGTGGGCTACAGCACCGGCCTTGCCTTTAACACCACTGCGTACATAAAACTTCCCAATCCGGTGATGCTGAGATACTCTGGTAGCCTAGTCAGAATAGATATTGGGAATTCTACCTACCCGCTCCGCATATCTAATATCTTGGATGTTGGAAGCACTGTGCCGGTATCTGTGCAGGCGATAGTCACAGAACAGGGCACCCTTTACCAGAACCAGCTGAGATTGGCTGAGCTCGGATAGCGGTAATATAATGCTTGATGACGAGTTAATAAGAAAGGCCGCAAGGAAGTTTGCGGTCAAGAACGCGCTTGATTATGGCAAGGCAGTGCCAGAGAACGTAATGAACAAGCTCTTTGCGGAGTTTGCTTCAAAGGAGATTGGATCCGACAGAATCAGAAAGATGGTTGGGACAGTAGTAGCAGAAGTGAACTCTCTGACCAAGGAAGAGTTGGAGGAAGAATCTGCACATTATGTCTATCCGGAAAAGGCGGAGAGGACCGGGCTTCCCAAACTCTCTTGGGTTACCGAGTCTATAAAAGTAAACACGAGGTTCGCTCCAAACCCTAGCGGTTTTCTCCATATCGGCCATGCGAAGGTCGCTATACTCTGCGATGAGTACGCTAAAATGTACAATGGCTCGTTCTTTGTCAGGTTCGAGGATACCGATCCAAAGACCAAACCCCCTATACCGGAAGCGTACAAGGCAATCATAGACGATCTGAACTGGCTGGGCTGCAGTATAAGCGGAATCTTCCGGCAGAGCGAGCGGATGGAACTTTACTACAAGTATGCAAAGAGGCTCATCCTCGATGGACATGCTTATGTATGCACATGCGATTCTGAGATAATGAGGAGGAACCGGGCCGAGGGAAGAGCCTGCGCGTGCAGGTCGAACAGCACTGCAGTAAACACCGAGCTGTGGGAGAAGATGCTATCCTCGTATAAGGAAGGTGAAGCAGTGCTTAGACTTAAGACTGATATGAGCCATCCAAACCCTTCTGTAAGGGACTGGATAATGATGAGGGTCATAGAGGCCGAGCACCCCATAACGAAAGGGAGATATAGGGCGTGGCCGCTGTACAACTTCGCGTCGGCGATTGACGACCATGAGATGGGGATAAACCTTGTGATAAGGGGAATCGAGCACGAGGTGAACGGGGTAAAGCAGGCATACTTATATTCGGCGATAGGCGAGGCGCAGCCCCACACGATAGAAGTTGGGGTATTGAAGGTGAAGGGGATGCTCGCCCACAAGTCTGACATAATAAAGGCGATAAAGTCCGGGGAGCTGAGCGGATGGGACGACCCTAGAACTCCGACTATTGCGGGATTTAGGAACAACGGGATACCGCCGAAAGCGATACGCAATTATGTCGTAAGCTCGGGAACAGGAAAGAACCCTTCTTACTTGGATATGGCTAAGCTCTCCGCACTCGGAAGAAAACTGGGCTGACGGGATTTAGTTGTGTACAGCGACACATTCTGGCGCTTCGCGCTTCAATACGCGCAGTGTCTGTGCAGCCTTCTCAAGCAGGTCTCCGGCAAGTACATTGTCCTCTGTATTGGCACTGAGTACCTTCCCGTCTTTTGCGAGCTCGCTCGGCGCTGACCTCAGGTAATTGCAAGCGCTATTTGACACTCTTCCAGTATTGCTCTCTATGTTCTGTATCTGTATCCGGACGAGGTTTACCTCAATCTTGCTCATATCATTGATGTTCGTTATCTCTCTGTCTGCATGGTTGCTAGTGAACATGCTGGTAACGGTCAGAGTCAGACTTGCCCCAAATATCGCCGAGGCAATAGCTGTTGCGAATTTGTTCCTTTTGTCCCTTGTTTTGTCCGTCGAGTCAGGCATAGTATCAAAGCGGTTGCTGCACTTTTCATATAAAAAGGTTGTGGAGCGGCGGCATTGAGGCCGTGACCGTCACTCAGTCTGTCGACAGTGCAGCCTTCGCGTCGTTTGCTATGTCAAGGAATCGCTTATCTTTGAGGCTCTGCGCGGCGTATTCCGCTATTTTTAGCGCTTCTGAGGCCTTCTTTGTTTTGAGAAGCGCAAACGCCATATAGAAGAGCGAGTTGTGGTTTGGCTCTTCGGTTGTCATTTTTTTCGCCGCCGTGAGCAGCTCCTTGTACATCTTCGAGTACGAATGCCTCAACATCCTCGCATATCTGTACACATGTCCAGGTTTGTCTGCATTTTTTATGCTTTCTAATGTCAGCGACGCTGGCCTCTCCATCCCGAGTTTAGAATATGCTAGGAACGCTGCATATGTAGCGTACAAGTCTTTTGCCGGTGCGGTTTCGTAGATGTAAAGGTAGGAATGCATCGCTGCGCGCGCCCTTGCGTACCCTTTCGCAGCAGAGTCGCGGAACATGGTGTTTCTCTCCATAAATCCTTCCAGGTCGTACCTTATTTTCGAGATCTCCGCGTTTGAGCTCATTATGCAAAATGTTCCATAGACGTAGTTGAGTATGGGATTGCCTGACTGTGCCATGAGCTTGATAAGGTCTGACTCTGCTCCATCATAGTCCCCGGCATCGAGTTTTCTTCTGAATTCTGTACCGATCCCATTTATCTGGCTGTTTATTATGTGCGCTGATTCGGTGCCGCCAAACAGCGGTAGTTCGCAGAACGGACAGAACTCTCTTTCTGATATCGACTGAAATTCGCAGAAACAGTAGGCGCACCGCGCCTTTTTCTGGCGCGTCAGAGCCTTAGTTATCCTTCTGTCCATCATATCTTCCTCAATACCGCGAAGAGGTGCAGCTTGTGGTACGGCTCGATTCTTACCTCTTCCACCACCTCAAACACCCGACTTAGCTCGGCCAACGCCTTCCTAAACGTATGTTCCGGACTTTTCTTTATATCTATGCTCTGGGACTTTATCGCAAAATAGGCGTATCCTCCCTTCTTCAAGAACCTTGAGTTGCTGAGCAGTATGCCTACCTGCTCCGGGGATGACACATCCTGGTATATTATATCGCATTGCTTGAGCATCAGTTCATATCTCTCCGTATATCTTGCATCTGCAAGAATTGGAAGCATATTTGTCCTGCTTTCGCATACGGTGAGAAGGTCTCGCATGTTGCGCTCTGAAAGCTCTACGCAGTAGAGCAGGCCTTCCTTTCCTATCATATCACTGACGTGGCTGGTCGTAGTGCCGGTGGCAGCTCCAAGATATAGCACGCTGTCCGACCTTCTTATATGCTCATTCTTGAGGCCGTTGAGTATCGCTGCGGCGAGCTTGCTCCTGTAAGGATTCCACATCCTATACTCCTTGCCTCCGAACTCCTTATGCTCCTCTCCGTAGACCTTCTTACCCTGCACTAGGCTTTCCGTGCAGAGCTTTCCGTCCAACTTATAGACCCCATCGAATATAGTCTCTATCTGCATGCACTCCCTCTAATAACACATTAGGAATATATATTTTTGTTGGAGATTCATTATGGCGACCGTATGCCAGACAACCAATTTCTCATAAAGCTCATATCGGACATAATGGACAGCGCGCGCAATAGTACGAATGATGCCGAGATGGTCGCGGCGTTCGGCACTTCGCTGTCCTCGTTCTTCGGTATAGACAAAATCCAGATAGTGCAGACGTACAACAAAAGGCCGCCGGACACGCAGTATTTCAGGTATGTATCGAACACCAGAAAACCATATGTAGATAATTCGTCCAGCGAGTTCTCTGAGTTCTCTGAGACTGTAGAGATGAACGCAAAAGGCTATAAGAGCTGCGCCTTCGTACCGTGCATAGTGAACGGGAACATAGTCGGGATACTTAGCCTGTATGCATATGCGGAGAACAGGTTCACAAAGGGGGTGGTGGACGCGCTCTCTTACTCTGCTGACCTAATAGGGCTCTATCTTGTCAACAGGTCGGACATAGAGATAAACAGGAAACTGGCAGCTTATTTCGATTCCTCGTTCAATTCCCCGGTGCCGCAAGCGCTCGTATCGTCCAACGACTCCATAATAAAGGCGAACAAGGCCTTCTGCAAGACCTTCGGAGTGTACACCACGGATGGGCTGAGATGCGCCCCCGTGCTTGGGAAGGGATTCGCTGAGCTGCAGGCGCACACCGGCAGACCGGAGAGCCTGCTCCTCAACGGCACTTCAGGACATCTGGTCGCAGAAGTGTCTCCCACCAGAGTCAGCGATGGACTCATACACCTCACTGTAAACAATGTTACCTATGCCGAGCTGCATAGCACTATCTCGAGAATATTCGAAAGCATCCCCGACGCTTATCTGCTATATCTTGATCATGATATGAAGGTAAGAAACCTTTACGGTAAGATGGGCGGCACCTCCATAAGCGAACTCGTTTCTAACAGGTACATATATGACCTGGTGAACCCTGCAGACAAGGATGCGCTGTTGTCTGCGCTCTCCAACGCGGAGAAGAGCGTACAGTCTGGAGAGTTCGAGATGCTGCAGGAGTCAGAGAGAATACCGCTACGCTTCTACGCGTTACGGGGCTTGTATGGCTATACCTTGGTCATGCAGGAACGGTCCATGGAGGCAAGGATGCGCGAGACAGAGGATATAACGCAGGACATGATATCCAACATGTCCGATATAGTGCTGATTGTTAACAATTTGGGTTACATAACCTCTTGTAATATGCCGGTAGAAAAATACCTGGGATACAAAAGACAGGAACTCGTAGGCAGAAACGTCGGCGATCTGTATACGGACAGTGGTGCACTTGACAGGGACCTTGCCTACGCCAAGAAGGGAACGAAGATAAACGGAACTTACACCAACCTAAAGAAAAAGGACGGCTCCCTTCTGCCTTGCACGCACAACATAAGGGTGGCATTCAGGGATGGACAGGCAGAATTTACGATACTTATAAACGAGCTTGAAAGCTCCAGGACCATCTCTGACCTAGAAGCCGAGCTGAAGAAAAGGGCGAACTGGGCGAAGAGAATCGAGAACGAGAACGAGGCGAAATCCGACTTCATAAGCAACATAGCGCATGAATTGAAGACCCCGCTCACCAGCATAACCGGATATTCCAAGTTCCTAATAGACGGAGAGTTCGGGGAGATGAACGAGTCTCAGAAGGAGAACCTGAGGATAATCTTCGACGAATCAAACAGGCTCTCCCTAATAATAAAACAAATATTGGATGCGAACAAGCTCGATGCGAACAAGGTGAGCCTCGAGATACATGATGTCAATCTCGCGGAGATGGGAAACAGCCCGAGCATAAAGGCGTTGGAGGAGGCGGTGCGCGCAAAGGGTCTTGCCTTTTCATGGAAAGTAGATTACAATGTTCCGGCTGTGCAGATAGATCCAAACAAGACAATACAGGTCTTTGTGAACCTCATAGGAAACTCCATAAAATTTACAGAACACGGCAGCATAGGCGTGCACATATACATGAAGAGCGCGAGGAAGGTTTGCTGCGAGGTGGCAGACACTGGGGCCGGAATAAGCGATGAAGACAGAAAGAAGCTCTTCAGGAGGTTCTATCAGTCGCAGAGAAAGGAACTCGCAAGAAGGAACAACGAGGGCACAGGACTCGGACTCGCGATAACGCAGAGCATAATAAAGCTGCATGGCGGAAGGATAAGCGTAGAATCAGAGCTCGGGAAAGGGACAAGGTTCCTGTTCGTGCTGCCTGTATCGCAATACAGGAAAAAACAGAAAAGGTCACCGGCGTAAGCGGCGCATCCCTACCTTGTATGCTACGAAGAGCGCGATTGCGAGACCGCCTATCGCCCCCATCCAGACCACAGCACTGTTGGTGCTGAGCGCATAGAAACCGAAGAGCATCAGAATCATGTCCCATATCGCGGCACCGGTTATCGAATACAAGAAGAACCGCTTGGCCGGCATCCTTGCAAAGCCCGCAGGAAAACTCATGATAGTCCTTACCACTGGGAGCAGTCGTGAGAAGAACACAGCGGCTACTGCGTTCCTGTTGAACCACGAGTCGAAGCGATTTATGCTCTCCTTTTTCAGATGGAAGAAGTGCAGGTGCCTGTATACAACATCCTTTCCCAGAATGAAGCCTATGTAATAATCAAGAGCCAAGCCCAGCGCGCTGCCGGCCAAAGTCACGGCAAACGCCGGCCAGAAATGAAGGAGGTTGCGAAATGCAAGCACTCCTGCGAGAGGCAGCACCACCTCGCTTGGCACAGGTATGCTGGAACTCTCTAGGAACATAAGGAGGAAAAGCATGGGATATCCATACTCTTGGACCAGCTTTACCGCAATGGCTGCCAAGGACACCAGAATAGACATGATACAGTTTTCCCGCTCACTTTTATAAGGAGTCGCTTTTTTCTGCAAAGAAATATAAAGAATCGGCCAATATTGAATCTAGGAATGGGAAATCGATTACCATGAGAATCTTAAGACACGATCCGCAGACCGTACGGATAAGGATAGAGACCGTAGAAGACCTTTGGGGAGCGCAGCGGGTCATATTCCCTGGCGATGTTGTAAAAGGTCGTAGCGAACGCAAGTTTAGGCCTACCGAAGATGACAAAGCAGAGAGAAAAGATGTCATTGTCACTTTAAGGGTAGAGAAGACGGAGTTTGATACCGACGCTTCAAGGCTTCGGATTTCGGGCATAATAATGGATGGCCATCCTATCGAGTATGTGCAGCTCAGAAGCCATCACACAATAAACATACCTCCAAAATACGAGCTCGAGATATCTAAAGAGTCATGGAGCGATTATATGCTCAAAGTGATAAAGGATGCTGTCTCGGACACATCAAGACCGAGACTAGGAATAATCACAGCAGACGATGAAAAGGCCACATCGGCAGTGCTTCTCGGATATGGAGTAAAGTTCAGGAGAGAGATATACAGCGGGCTGAGCAAGAGGATGAGCCAGAAAGACTTCAAGATACAGCAGGAGAAATATTATAGAGAGATAGCCGAGGAGGCGAACGCCATAGAGGTTGGAACGGTCGTGATCGCAGGGCCGGGCTTCGCAAAGGACGATGTTCGAGATTACATAGGTAGGAATAAGAAAACGGTTGTTGGGAAGGATCTGATCTATGAGTATGCCAGCAACGCAGAACGTACGGGGGTTTATGAGGTTATAAAGAGCAAAAAGACGGCGGCGCTCTTGGGCAAAGAGAAGATAAGAAAGGAGTTCGTGTATATGGAGGAGTTTTTGAAGGGACTGAGCGGCGGCGCGTCACGCTACGGAAAAAACGGCGTAAATGCTGCGATAAAAGATTATGAAGCTTCCACAATATTGGTAAATGACAGCGAGCTGGGCGATAACGATATAAGGAGAATACTCGACATCGCAGAATCGAAGAGAATACACATAGAGGTATTCAACTCAATGGACGAGGTAGGACAGCAGCTAAACTCGTTCAAAGGGATCGCATCGATATATTCCGACTGATGGAGTTGCAGTATGGTATGGGAGGCAGCGGCTCTTCGTGGCGTTCGTGTTTCCTAAGCAGTGCGTTGATGCTTCCGTCTTTGGATGGCTTGTGGAAGAAAGTCTGACCGTACGCCTTCGTCCCGAAGTACTTCTTTATCTGAGATTTTATCTTTACGGTCGTCGTAAAAGATGGCACTTCGGCGCCGCTAGACCCCTTTATCCCGAGTCGTTTTTCAGAATTCAATGTATCACCGTTGGTGCGACCGCCGGGATTTGGACCCGGGTTACCGCCTTGGCAAGGCGATGTCCTACCAGGCTAGACTACGATCGCAAATGCAGATAATTATTCCGCAATCGTAATTTAATACTTTCTGTATGCCGGCCGCGTAGAGTATATGTATTTTATCGTTGTAAATGCATAGCGGGGAAACACCGCTCTTTTAAAGATAGGATGGAAGCAAATGCAGAAACAAAGATATATGAACTTTGACTGTGCAATGAATGTCATTGTAAGCCAACGGCATTCAGTCGTTGGAGGATGTAGCTATTGCGGTAGGAAAATATATTTTTTAACTGTTGGCCGTTTCGTGTGTGGCTTTTTTGCGGTTTCCAGATGAGGAATTTCTGTGATATTTGGAGGTAAGGATAAGGTAAGGGAGGTTCACTTTTCTGAGCTCGCTGATATGTTAAACTCTGATTTCGAATCGAGAATGGCGGGCTTCTCTGAAAGGTGTAGGCAAGCGGTCTCCAAAATAGATAGATCGCAGAAGATGTTTTTGGAAGCGTGCAGCAGCTTTGAGAAGATTAACGTAAAGCCAGATATAGACAGGGAGTACTACTACTCGAAGGTCGACCCTTCCCTGATAGAATCGCAGAAAGCCAATTATATCAAAGCACTTAGGGGCATAGTCGATTCCGGCAGCCCTGCTTTGGCGCGCAACACTTACGAAAGTAATACTGCAGTACTCGGCGCCGCCAAGGCGCAGAGAGACAAGGTGCTCAAGACGAATGGCACGTTCAGAGGCGTCTTTATGGCTTATGCGAAACACCTTGAGAGATTCAAAGAGGCTTCGCTTGAACTTGACAGGGCGATATCTAAGTTGGAGTACGAACTGGAGAGAGAGAAGGATTCCTATGAGGAGTATAAGCGCATGATAGACTCTGCCTTTAGGCTGTCTGATTTGGTAAGGATGTTGGAAGAGGCAAAGATGGAAGAGAGGGGGATAGATAAACATGAAAGAGATGACACAGCAGAGACCGCGGCAAAGGAAGAGGCAAGAAAGATACGTGACGAACTGTCTCATCTATCAGAATCTATAGAGGGTCCGACGACCGAGATATTGGCGTTATTCCTGCCGCTCGAGCGGCCTGCAAGAAAATACGATCATGTAACCGGAAAAAAGAACAAGCTTAGTGATGCGATAGAAAGGCCCATAGACACAGTATCCGGTGTCGAGAGTTACCAACGATTGAGGGAAGACCTACTCTCAATGGACGAGGCAATAAGAAAAGGAGAGATAGAGCTTAAGAACAAGGATGACGTCCTTGGCAATATAGCGAAGATATGCGACCCTGGCCTTGTCGAAAAGGTACTAAAGACGAAAAAGATGGAAAATGAAAGGACGCGGATGGAACAGAGGCTTCTAAGCGCGGAGGCAGAACTTGACAAAGAGACCGCAAAGTCCATGGAAAACGCTGTAGAGATAGAGAGAAAGAAGGGCCTTCAGCAGGAAATCAGAAGCGTGTCTGAGGAGATTGCTACAATCAGCTCTGCGATAGAGAATGCGTACGGGAAGTCTTATAAAAGAAGGATAAAGATACTAACAGATCACTGAGGCGCGATTATGCCCGATTTGGCTATTACCGAGGAGAGAGTTCGCGTCCCGGAAGAGCTTGCCGCAAAGATGAGAAAGCAGGGCTACCATTTTGTCGGTAGGCACTCCGCTACAAAGATATGCGGTTATACGAAAAGCAGCATGCTTGGAGGGCATGCATGCTACAAGAACACATTCTACGGAATCAGGAGCTGGAGGTGCATACAGGCGACGAGCGCCATAGGCTGCAACCTTGCCTGTTCCTTCTGCTGGAGAATAATCCCAGAGGAGGAAGGATACAGATGGAATGAGATGAATGCAGGAGAGTGGGACGAGCCCGTTGCAATAGTGGACGGGCTTGTGGAGGAGCACAGGCGCATCGTGAGCGGATATAAAGGAAACAAAAAGGTCAATATGGATAGATGGAAGGAATCTGACGAACCGGCACACGTCGCGCTCGGCCTTACCGGCGAGCCCCTCTTTTATCCAAAGATGAATGAATTGCTATCGGAATTCCATAGAAGGAAGATAAGCACTTTCCTTGTCACTAACGGGACAATGCTCAACGCGCTAAAGAAGCTTACAGTAATGCCAACTCAGCTTTACGTGTCTGTGCAAGCTCCAAACAAGGAGCTTTATGACAGGATCACAAGGCCGAAGTCGCTCAACGCGTCCTGGGATGGATTCAACAGGTTCCTTGATGTGTTCTCTAGTATGGATACCAGAAGAGTATTCCGCCTGACCCTTATAAAGGGATTAAATCTGATCGGCGAGGATGGGTATGCAGAGCTGATAAGGAGGGGAAAGCCTCACTATGTGGAGCTCAAGGGCTTCGTATACGTAGGGGGCGCAAGAAATCCGAAGCGGAACCTATCATATGACCAAATGCCAGTAAAGGATGAGATACTTGCGTTCGCGGAGCGGGTTGCTGCGCTTTCCGGATATATATTAACGGAATATGACAAAAACAGCAAGGTGGCGCTTCTCTGCTCAGACAGAGACGCTGCTGAGAACCGCATTCTCAAGTTCGAAAAATAATCAAAGAAAGAGCCGGAACGGATGATTGATAATGTAGATAGGTTCTGAGCAACTGATAATGGCTATATGTTCTGTATGGTTTCGATAAGGTATTTTGCCTCTCTGGCTGCCTTGTCATCGACAGACTCGCCTATGGCCTCGACGACCTTTTTTATGCTCTCCTTTTCTGGCATTATTCCCACAGCTAAGAGCAGATATGTAGCATAGACGTAAATGAGATGGCTGCGCATGTTATTATCTACCAGTACTCTTATCATTTTCTCGTTCGGCTCGACTCCGAGGCTCTTGACGACATTTGAGATGTTCTCCTTGTTTATCGGCCTAGCCGAAAAGTTCAGGAATGTAGCAACATGGATGTAGAGCATAACCCCATTCGGTATGTTCTCGTTTACATCTTTGCATTCTAGAAGTTCTTCCAGTTCATTTGTAAGTACTTGCATGGATATCTCAGATATCCGATTGACTATAGCTCTAGAAGTATTGAGTATAGATTCGGTAGTCGAATCGTATCGCCCGTTGCTTACAGCAGCACCCATACCAACATAGTTATTACCCATCTGAGGTATTTAAGTGTTTTGCAGGTAGCGACTTTGCTTATAAAGCCAATTCTGCCCGGAAGCGGCATGTAATTTGAAACGACCGATGGGGCGTATCGTTTTATTATTAAGAGCCATACCACAGCCAGGATCTCGACACAAAGTTGCCTGCCAGATTTACATTGTTCGGTGTGCAATGGTTCACAGCGTTATATCGAAGTATATACGCTATATGGCGTGTTTCTACTTATAAATTATAAATCAATGATGTATTTAACCTTACTAAATTATAAGTAGACTTTAAATTTAGTAGAATGCATGTACCTAGTTTAGCCTGCTATCGGTTTGACATCATAGAAACCCGATGCCGCAAGCAGGATTTGAACCTGCGACATTCCGGTATCTGAGCATAAGCGCTTCAGCCGGACGCTCTCCCACTGAGCTATTGCGGCGCAATACTGATTGTTGATGCCCCTTTTTATACTTTCCGAGAGGTTTTATTAGGATTTTAATGCTTGAGAGATGGGACGAGCTCGGAGACTATGCAAGACTCGTCAAGACAGAGGGACTCGAAGTTAGAGATTACCAGGCAAACATAATAAAGACGATATCTTCAGGAAAGAACACGCTTGTGGTGCTGCCTACCGGCCTCGGAAAGACACTGATTGCGGTATTCGCTGCTGCGCGCATCCTTTATTCCGAAAAGAAGGTGGTCTTCCTCGCGCCCACCAAACCCCTTAGCGAACAACACTTCTCTTCGATAAGTTCTTTCCTTGACGTGGAATCTGGGACTATCGCACTCCTTACAGGAGAAGTCAGGTCGGCCAGGCGCAAGCAGATTTGGGAGGATTCTATGGTAATAGTTGCGACTCCCCAGACCATGGCCAACGACCTCAAATCCGGGAACGTCTCTCTTGACGGAGTAGGCCTTGTGATCTTCGATGAGTGCCATAGGTCGATAGGAAGGTACGCGTATACATACGTGGCAGAGGGATGCAAGCTCTTGGGGATACAGATAATTGGGCTTACCGCTTCTCCGGGAAGCGACAGAAAGAAGATAAAGGAACTTATCAGCATATTGGGGATACGGACCATAGAGGCAAGGACCAGCTCTGATCTTGATGTAGCTCCGTATATAAAAGGAAAGAGGATGCGCACTATATACGTAGACAAGGGAGATACGATAAGCAGGATAGAGCGAGTGATAAAGCCGGATGTGGATAAGCATCTGATGAAACTATACCAAATAGGCATAAGCCAGTTCAAGGGTTTTGATGGAATGCCGAAAGGAAGGCTTATCGAGATGGGAAGGGCGATAGACAGGATAGAGGCAAAAAACTACAAGTTCGGCGCTGTGTTCAATTACGTCTATGTGCTGAACCTCTCGCATGCGCTTGACCTGCTCACTACCGAAGGGCTCTTCCCGTTTTGCAGCTATATGGACTCCCTTGCGGCGCGCGAGAAGAAGAGCAAGGGAGTAGCAAGCATATTGAACAACGAGGAGATATCAAAATGCGTAGAAGATGCGAAGTCTGCGCTCTCTTCCGGTGAAGAGCATCCGAAGATACATATGCTTGTGGATATCCTAAAAAATGATTTTGCCGGGAAGCGCGCAATAATATTCGCACAGTACCGCTCCACTATAAAGAAGATAACAGATGTGCTGAAGAACAGCGGGATACTGGCGGAGGCTTTCATAGGGAAGAAAGATGGCGTGACTGTCAGCCAGCAGAACGCCACTATCTCCGACTTCAGGAACGGGAAGTTCGATGTGCTCGTCTCCACATCGATAGGAGAAGAAGGGCTTGACATACCGATTGTCGATGCGGTCATATTCTATGAGCCCGTTCCCAGCGCGATCAGGAACATACAGCGGAAGGGCAGGACTGGCAGAATCAGGTTCGGCGACGTGGTGGTGTTAGTCACGCGGGGCACAAAAGACGAGACGTATTTGATGGTGTCGCGGATGAGGGAGAAGAAGATGATGGAAATATTAGAGGAGATGAAATACAAGCTGGACCGGAACGATTCTGTTGAGAGCCGGCAGTCCAGGCTTATCTGACATTCGGGTATTTATTCTTTTTCCGACCTAGTTATCCGGTGTCTTGTTGAATAGGTATGTGAAGGGAGCTCGCAGCGAACGGGAACTTATAGGCATGTTCCTCCAGAATGGATATTCTGTTATGCGCTCTGCTGGCTCTGGAGTCAATTCGATAAGCCCTGACATAATATCATACAAGAATGGAAAGGGATTTGCGTTTGAGTGCAAGGCCTGGGACAGGGGCAGCCTGAGCATAGACATAGAGAAGTTTGAGTGCCTGATGAGATGGAAAGAGAACACCTCCATGGAGACGTTCATCGCATGGAGGGTAAAGAGGGGGGGCTGGTTCTTCGTGAGGCTTGAAGAGATGGAGCGGAAAGAGATGAACTATACTGTCACAATGAAGAGCGCAGTAGAGCTCAACAGAAGGTTCGAGACCATAGTCCTGAAATAGAGGTAAAGAGAAGCCTTTTATACTTATTTCTGGTAGTAATATTGGATGTAGGTAGTAGGTTTAAGCAGAGTTACCGTGTTAATATGTTATGCATGAAAAATGCTAGTTTGTTAAGTATTCTTTTACAGGCATATTCACCAGCGATAGCCATATCCGGATAACGGAGACTTAAGCGTACTATTCCTTCAAGGCATTTGCCCGTCCGTTAGGTGTAACAATGGCAAAGACATACATTGACATAGTTAAATACATGGTAGAAGCGAGATTTGAGATTTCTGGGGTTGTGGAGAAACCAGACATAATAGGAGCAGTATTCGGGCAGACAGAAGGACTTCTTGGGGCCGACCTGGACCTTAGAGAACTCCAGAAGAACGGGAAGATAGGAAGGATAGAGATAGACGTCTCTACAAGCAAGAACAAGACATCCGGCACTTTGATACTGCCCTCTTCACTGGGAAGGGTAGAGACATGCATACTCGCAGCTGCGATAGAAGCAGTAGACAGAGTCGGACCGTTTGAAACCTCCTTCAATGTGCTCAAGATAGACGATACAAGAAACGAGAAGAGGAACAGAGTCATAAACAGGGCTAAGGAACTTGTCAAGAAGATGCTTAACACGACAATCCCCGACAGCAAAGAGATAAGCGAGATAGTCGAAGCTGAGGTAAAATCCAGCACAGTTGGTATATACGGGGAGGACAAGCTTCCGGCAGGACCCGACATCGCGAAGAGCGATGAGGTAATACTAGTAGAGGGTCGGGCGGATGTGATAAACCTGCTGAGAAACGACATAACGAACTGCATAGCGATTGGCGGCGCTTCTGGACATATCCCCAGAAGCATAATAGAGTTGTGCAAACAGAAAGACGTGACCGTCTTCCTCGACGGAGATAGGGGCGGCGACATGATACTGAATGGGCTCGTGGCGATGGACGCCGAGATAGACTTCGTGTGCAGGGCTCCCGATGGAAAGGAAGTAGAGGAGCTTACAAGAAAGGAGATAATAAGGTCTATGAGGTTTAGAGTTCCGGCAGACCAGGCTGCCGCGGCTGCAAGGGCAAGGAAAGAAGATATCTACTCGAAAGGCGCAAGGAACGGAAGGAATCAATTTAGGGAAAGGGAGGAGTCCAAAGAAAGGGAGCGCGACAGGGAGCTCATGGGAGAGCATGTCGAACATACTCACGAGCAAGTGCGCGAACAACAGGAACGAATATCCAGCCCGATGCAGATAGTCGAGAATCTTAGAGGAAAGCAGAGGGAAAGGCGTGCGCCGACTGAGCGCGAAGATCGGGCTCACAATGCAGGCGCAGGTATAGAAGATATCGATTCTGATAGCGTTGAAAGCGTGGATTTTGGAGCGGAAGACACAGGGGCAGCTTCTTCCCCCACCCCTGGTCCAGAGAATAAGTATACCGATGCGCTGGACGAGCTCAAGAGCACCCTCAGGGGCAGACTATACGCCAAGGACGGAAGCGTCCTAGCGGAGGTGCCGGTGCGCGAGCTTATCCATACTGTTGAAGGAATGGATAATGTGCATGCAATCGTCTTCGATGGCATAATAACCCAGAGGCTCACAGACACTGCCAGCAAAAAAGGTATAAAGGCAGTATACGGAGTGAGGCCTAGCGAGATAACTAGGAAACATGAAGGCCTCTTCCTCTTTGCCTCTGAGAACGGGACGCTCTGAGCTCCCGTTCTGCGAGCATCATGTTTATAATCCTTTTTACCATATCAGATAGTTTAAAATCAAACTACCAGTGGTTTATTGATGGCATGCAAACAGATGCACATGAGCAAGGATTTCAAGCACATAATAATGAAGCTGATAATACTCAAGAAACTTGCCAAAGGAAAAGAATACTCTTACAAGATAATAAAGGATATGCAGGATATCGCGATGTCGAGATTCGTGACAAAAGGCGAGGGCGAAATAAAAAATGACGTATATAATACTATATCCTCGCTTGAGAAGGATGGTTTGATAAAAGCGGCCGGACATGGCGGGCGGCGCAGATATTACTCGCTTACGAGAAACGGCAGAGGCGCGCTGCAGGAAGCGGACCGATTGATGGTTCCCATCTTCAAAGAGCTGAAAGGCATACTGGAGAGATAATATGGATAACATTGTCGACCTCAAAGGTGTTGTGATGCGATTCGGAGACTTTGTCGCCGTAGATGGAATTGACATAGGAATACAGAGAAAAGAGATATACGGCATCCTTGGCCCGAATGGTGCCGGCAAGACCACCGCCATAAACATGATACTCGGGCTGCTTGAGCAGACATCCGGGAAGATAACCATAAACGGGCTTGACACCAGAAAAGAGCTCGGCAAGATAAAGATGATGATAGGATTTATGACCCAGGAAACGGTAGTCGATCAGGACCTTACGGCAGAGGAAAACCTTGAGATAACAGGCCGGCTGTACCATATAGATGAGGAAGAGCTCAGAAGAGATATAGACGAGGCGCTAAGGGAATCCGGGCTGGAGAAGTTCAGAAATGTGAAGGCAGGGACGTTCTCTGGAGGGATGCAAAGGAGGCTGAACCTGGTTAGATCAATGATGCATAATCCCAAGATACTCATACTTGACGAGCCCACTACTGGACTCGATGTACAGAACAGGGTCTCTATGTGGAAGAAAATAAAGGAGCTGAACGATAGCGGCTTGACAGTCATACTTACAACGCAGTACCTCGAAGAGGCGGATGCCTTGTGCGACAGGATATCGATAATAGACCATGGCAAGATAATCGCGCACGGCACCCCGGCAGAGCTCAAGCGGATGGTGGGGAACGGGAACGTGCTTGAGATATCTGCGAAGGTTGACCAGATAGAGCGGATACGCAAGATGCTGAAGTCGAAATTCAGGCTGGAGAGCGAGAACGCTTCCGATAAGGTGACTTGCGTGATTGAGAAGAACGCGACGCTTATGCTCTCGAAGATATCTGCGGAGCTGGACAAAGAGAAGATACCGGTCAATTCAGTGGGGCTTCACCTTCCAACCCTTGACGATGTGTTCATAAAACTGACAGGTTCGACTTTGAGAGACACGCTTGGCGACAACACAAAGACGATAAGGATGAGATAATGGACTGGAATGTTATAGAGGACGCGCTTACCATCTTCAAGAGGGAGATGATAATATTCAGGGCGAACTGGAAGTCCAACATAATAAGGTCGATAATATTCCCGGTGGTCATACTCCTTTTCTTCGGGAACATCGGCAACGGAACATTCAGTTCGCCTATTGCTGTGACGAACCTGGCGAATAATCCGCAGTCGATAAGTTTCATAAACGCCCTTGGAAACCAAAAATCCCTGGTAGTCAAGGGGCTTGTGTCTGAGAGCACAGGGTTGGCTATGTTGCAGAACGGCACTGTAAGCGCGCTCGTAGTCATACTCCCTAATTTCCCATCATCGGCAAACACTGACAGCATATATGTCTATTACAGCAATTCCAACCTTAATACAATAGGGGCAGGTGTCTCATACATAACTAGCGTGGCCTCAGAGTTCGATGCCAAAGTAGGGGGCAGCTCAACACTAGGGCTTAACGAGCCAGCCCCTCCATCGTCCCAGGTAAAGCTGGTCTCCACATCCGCCGTTTCCATAAGCTATCTGGATTTCCTTGTCGGGGGAGTGATAGCAATGGTCGCGGCGTTCGGAACGATATTCGGAGGGGGCGTTTCTCTCATAACAGACAGGCAGCTAGGCAACCTCAAGATGTTTCTTGTAACACCGATAAGCGGCACGGCCGTGATACTCGGCAAGACCATTTACGGCACTGTCGCCGCGTTGATATATGTGGTGGTCGCGCTTGGGATAGCAACGATTATGGGAGCGAAGATAGCGATGGGGATTGCCGGACTTGCGTGGATACTGGCAATAGTCGTGGTAATATCAATGGGGCTCAGCGGTGTCGCCCTTATCCTCGCAGACAAGATAAAGAAATTTGAGGTATATACGATAATAGCGAACGCGATAGTCCTTCCGCTCTGGTTCCTGAGCGGCGCGTTCTTCCCAGCATCGGCCGACCCCGCTTGGATGCAAATCATCAGCAGCATCGACCCGTTAACTTATGCAGTAAGCGGGATAAGGTATGTGATGCTTGACGGGTATTTCCCAATAAACGCAATTCTTACCGACTTTGGTGTCTTAATACTGTTTACCGTTGTTGCGGTCTTCTTGGCCGTCAAACTGTTCAAAAAGACAATATAGGTGTAAAAATGGAAACAAAAATAGAAAGGAGTATGTTGTTGGTATTGATGGGCTTTGTGATGCTCGCCGGCATTGCGGCATATTCTGGAGCTGCAGTGACGTCCAACGCTAATGGAGCGCTGAGCATAATGAACCTGAACGTGGCGCCGCATCCCGTCGTCTCTGGAGAGAATGTGACTATATCGTTCAACCTTTATAACTCGTACACGTCGTCTCTGGACAACGTGGACCTGGGACTTACGGCCTCTAATCCGATAATAAACGTATCGCCGGCGTTCTCCTATGTGACACAGGCGATAGGAGAAGGAATGTACCAGGGTTTCATAAACCCGTTCGTTTTTAAGGTGCATGTGCCGTCCAACCTTCAGCAGGGTCTGTACGTAATAAACGTTACTGCGACTTATCAGACCTCGCAGTCCGGACAGGATGTGGCTGGCTCGTCTATAATGCCCGTATTCATATATGTATACGGAAATCCCAACATGGGAATAAATGTAGCTCCGAATCAGAACATCGTGCCAGGGGTGCCGTTCTCTGCCGAGCTGACGCTTGTCAATTACGGAAGCGGAACCTCTTACAATACTACAGCTTACATAAACAACTCTACATTTGTGCCGATAGGGCAGGATAGGGTCGTGTTCGGGAACATCGGTGGAGGTGCGAGCTCATCCCAGCAGATAAGCCTGGAGGCCATGCAGAATATAACAGGCGGGACCAACATGGTCAACATAACCTTAGCGTACCAGAGCGGGACAGGGAAGAACCTGAGCAAAAATGTCCAAGTGCCGATAGGCATAGTGCTCAATAGGCCAAGGATAGCATTGAGCGTGCTGAGCTCCAATCCCACACAGCTGTACACGGGCTCCAACCAGACTGTGACTATGCTGGTGCAGAACATAGGCACCGGAACAGCGAAGAACGTCTCGCTCGACCTCATAGGCAACAGTTACCTCTTCCCGAGCTCCTCGGCAACACACCTGTTCATAGGTTCGCTATCTCCGGGCAACGCGACGACAGAGGTATTCACCATCGACGCGAACAGCAGCGGAGGCAGCGGCTCTTCCTTCCCGATATATGCAAGCTACTACGGCTCCAACTACAGGGACAAATATAATTCGACGATAGGCCTCCCGATAAGCGTAGCTCCGTCTTCTGTGTTTGAGGTCACGGCTGCCAAAAGCAATGCGACTGTCGGCGGCACATACGAGCCGGTAGTGTTTACTATAAAGAACACAGGGAACGAAAATGCTGAACAGCTCAGCCTGACGCTCCAGTCGATATATCCGATAACTCCTGCAGACTCGACTGCATACATAGTTAACATATCTGCTGGAGGCACTGCTAACGTGACCTTCTATGTCGACGTCGCGCAGAAAGGCGCAGCAGGCCAGTACCCGGCTACCATATATGAGCAGTGGAGGCAGCCGAACGGGAATGCCAACCAACAATACTCTGGTTCTACCTCTTACTATATAGATGTCGTAGGGCAGGCAAAGAAGGGCAATACAGCCGGGCTGATAATAGAGGCAGTGGTAGTCGGAGCTGTCGGAGTTGTAGGTTACAGATTCTACAGGAAGAAACGGCATTCTGCCAAGCAGCAGGCTAAAAAGAAAGAGAAAGAGAAGGGATAAGAGGATGCAAGATAAATAGTAGGAGTTAGTAGTTGATGCAATGGTGGGGAAGAATCTTGTTGATTCCATCTTAGAGAGGTATGATATACCTGCTTGGGTAAAGCCGTACGTCTATGACTACATAAAGAAGAATCCCGCCGCTGCGATAAGATACGCGACAAGTTTCATAGAAGTAAAGAGGAAGAAGGGAGAGGTTACCGGCTCCTATGTAAAGCTTCCGAACGGGGTCGAGTTCGACAAAGAGAGTGTCGTCCACATCCTCAGCCTATTTTATTATGGAGAGGGCCGGGCGGCTCATATATACAATAAATGGGCAAGGGAGCCCGTCCCGGACAAAAAAGAGTACCAGGAGTTCTATGCCGAGATGGCGGGGACGGCAGAAAGGCACGCGCGGGCAATAAAGAATCTTATAGAAGGGATTGGACACAAGCCTGATGCGCCTTCTGAAGAGGCTGTGGCTGTCTTTGACCAGTTAGAGAGCATAGAGGACTGGAAAGAGAGGATGATAAGCACCAATATAATAATAAGATATTCTTATGGCGTGGTGTTTGGAGTCGCGTTCTATAAAGCGTTCTACTTTGTGATGCCAGAGTACATGCGCACGTTCGGGAAGGCTTTCCAGGGCACCACTGAGATTGCTCAGCATGGAGAGAACGCGACCAGAGAGATACTGAGGAATGGATACTCGGGCGATGATGCGATACGCCTCTTTGAGGGACTTATGGAACCCATAATCAGGTCGGTAATTGCAGAGGTGCATATAGCGAAGAAAGCAAAAATAGAGAGAGAGATAGAGCTCCTCTGTTCAATATCGATAGCATATCCACTGACTGTTTTCAAGGAAGAGGGGCTGGATATTGATGTCAAAGGCGAAGTGGCAAAGATGGGAAAGCTTTTCAGAGAAAGGAAGAATGAGAAGCACAGAGACCGCAGATGAGACAGGAGATATTGTGACATCACCCTACTGCTAAAGCATGGGAACTTCTCATGCATCCATATCCCGCATTCACAGAATTGAAAGCGCCTGAAAAGGGCAGAAAGTGCCAAAAATCAGAGAAGGTCCTTTCCAGAAAACCGACAATCCTTATAAGTTATCAGCTTACCGTAACGCTTGTCAATCTTCTTTAGGCCGGAGTCAAACCTTTTGGGCTTGGGACCAAAGAAGCTCACTCTCACGCGTATACCATTCTTTGACTTCTCAGTATAAACGTTTTCGACAGACTCACCATTAAGGTAAACCAGATTGGCAAGACGCGGAGGATCTGCATCATGGGGATCCAAGAAGAAATACTGATGGTAACACTTGCCATCCATAGTGACAGTCCCATCCTCCAAAAAACTGCGGGCGTTCGGGTCTGTCCTTATTTTCATCCTGACATACGCTTTCAGGAAAGATATTTTTTTCTCATCCATAGTCATCCCTAAACATAAGATTATTTAGAAGCAAAGCAGGAAGTACAAAAGGGAGAAAGAGGACGCAGACAACAAACGTTGTCTGCAATGGGTATGGGCGTGGAACCATGTGTCGTTCTTTGTACACAGGGCTTGGATAGATAGATAAGGATAGCACAGGTAAAAAGTAGGCACTGATGCCGGCTCATTATCCGAAACATTCCTTCCCATCCAACCAATATTATTTTGAGCGAGCCTGTATATAAGCACCATGGAACTAAACCGCCAAAATGGGTATTTATAATAAAAAAGAAATGGCATATTTTTAATTTTATTACTAAAAATCATAAAATTTAGTAGAAAATATCAAAAACTAAAAAGAGAAATGCTTTTATATATATTAAAAGTAAAAATATTATATGCGGAAGTTTCCGGAAAAGGTAACGGCGCTAGTAGAAAGATTGAGGATAGAGTATAGTCCGTACCTCCACATAGCAGTATCAAAAGCGGGGAAATACCTTTTATACGAGTACATAAGCAGACACAGCAAAAGATCAGAGAGGGATTTCAGAAGTTCTGTGTACATAGGTACGATAACAGAAGACGGAATCCTGATACCGACAAGAAGAAGGCCGAAGGAGCACAAAGAGAGACACAAAGAGGAAGAAAACGGCACGCAGGCAGAAATATCAAGGCATGATCTTGAGATAGTAAAGATATTGAGCATGGACGGGCGTGCCACGATACCGGAGATAGCAAAGAAGATAGGGTTGAGCACTTCGGCAGCGGCTTACCAGATAAAGAAAGCAGAGGAAAAATATGGAATCGAGTATCTCCTAGAAATAGACTTTTTGAAATTGGGGTTTCAGAGCTTTATCGCCTTTGTAAAGTTCACAAACGAAGTGCCGCAGTTGGAGATTATCAAAAAAGCATTGGAAGATATCCCAGAGATACAACTGGTAATGATGACAAGCGGAGAATACCATCTTGTGATATATTTCTATTCGATGAACAACACTACGGTTTTTTATATGACGAGATACATCAAAGAAAAGACGCAAGTTAAGGATTATGATTCCGAATGGTATGTGGCTCCTCACCTAAATGATTTTGGCACTTTGCCAACCAGGGCGGAGTTCTTTAGACTATTGGAAAAAATCGTATGGCATAGAACCAAAGATACCCCAAGACCAGAAAGTTGGAACATAACAAACACAGAATACGCTGTATTGAAGAGTTTAAGTTCTAACGGAGCTGCGAACTTTTCCGATATAGACAAAAACAACGGCTTTGAGTACGGGGCATCACGATATGCCTATAATAAGTTGATAAAAAAGGGGATAATTATCAGGCCCACTATAAACCTCACAAAACTGCCTATAAAACATATCGCAATTTTTTTGATGGAAATTGTTAATGGTAAGGATTTCTTTTCGTCAGAAAAAGTGTACCTTTCGGAGATGATAAGGGAATCTTCAAATATAAATGATTTATATACACTTGTCAACGACGTTGCATTTCCTATTAGTACCTTATTTATAATGCCTATATTTAGAGGTGGTGAGTTTGAGAATAAAATACGGGAGATAAAAACGAATATAAAAGGACTCAAAATCAAAGAACTTATGGTATCGAATGTTGTATTAGGCTCACTGTGTTACAGAAGGTTCGACAAAGAGCAGACTTATAGTTATGAAAAACTAAAAGAGATTGGGAGACAGCTCCCAACTTAAAAATAAACGATATACCACTTAGCGTCCGCCAAAGCCGCTTGTTCCTGTGCTTACTCCAGCAGGTCCATCAAACATCTATACCACTAAACAGACATGTCTGAGAACGTTTAAAAAGGTTGTCTGGAGCTTCGTATACTCAATAACCAACCACAGTTCGCTTTCGCTTCATCCATAAATGGCGTGGAGTTTCTCGCTTACATTCCTAAAGATATAAAGAGCTTATCCGCATAATAAATCTGGTTCTACGGCGTAGAAGCGAGACTGCAGTATTATCGCTTACAGCAAATACCTAATGTAGAATAACCAGGTAATTTTATGGACGAAGAGAACAAGACACAAGCAGTAAGCGCAGGAAAAGAGGAGAATGTGATATACATAGGGAAGAAGCCGACCATAAACTACGTTCTGGCTGTCGTCACGCAGTTCAACGGCGGCGCCGGAGAGGTCACGATAAAGGCAAGAGGGCTAGCGATATCTAAGGCGGTCGACGTGTCCGAGATAGTAAAGAACCGTTACCTGAACAACGTAAAGGACAAGGAGATACGAACATCTTCAGAGGAACTTACCAACGAGGACGGCACAAAGACAAAGGTCAGCGCGATACAGATAAAGATGGTATCTTAGATTCCCTATTTCTCTATGGAAAAGCGGCTGATTGTGTGCCTTCTCTCGTTTTTGAAGGGCCTAAACTCCTGCCCGTTTCCTGAAAAGAACTTCGAAAACATCTCCACATATATCAGCCTTGCACCTTGTATTCCCGGCTCAAAGACCGCGATGACGAGGTTGAAGAGCTGGCCTACTACCAATATCACAATCCCGAATATGGCAATAGGTAGTGATGAATGTATGCTGCTTGTAAACACGAGGTCTATCACCTCGGCGAGTATGAAAGATGCCAGAAGTATTCCGACCAGTCTCGTGTAAGAGAGTATGTGGCTCACTATGGAGGGAAGCTCCATAAGGGACTGCACTCCCTCTCCCGCAAGGAATACCGCTATCCCGGCAAGTATGCTTATTATATAGATGATGGAGACCGGATTCGAGAAACCGATGCTCTGTCTGTGCAATACGAGAAGGCCTGTGAGTACTATCCCCCATGCAGTCATAAGCCAGCCCAGTTTCGCGTATGCGTGCTTCCTGTTCCTGACGCGCATGTTATTTACAAAACCGAGCACAAGGCCGAAAGAGATCACGCCGACGCCTATCCATCCCGACACAAGAAGGAGTTTGCTGAGCCCGGTCTGGACGTTAAACAGCGCAGTATAGTACGGAAGAGCAAACCCGAAATAGTTGTCGAAGGCCGCGCCGAGAACCATCGCTATTACGGCGCCAGGCATTATCGCCCTTGATATGAAGAAAAGTCCGTTGTCGCTTATTATCGTGTGGACGAACGACGAGATCTTCTTTGGTATGCGGCTGCGTTTAGGCGGATGCTGTATTCTGTGGGAAAGCCATATGGAAAAGGCGAGCATCACTGCGCCGTAGCCGAAGTCCCCTACCATAAATCCGAAGAAAACCGGAAAGAGCACGGCAAATATCATTGTTGGGTCTATCTCGTTGCTTTTTGGGAGGGAATAAAACCTTATGAAGAACTCGTAAAGCCTTGACCACCTCGGATTCTCCATCTTTGTGGGCGCAATCTCTTTTGTGTCAATCTCTGTCAGGCTGACCTTCTCCGAGGTTATCTTCGATAGTGTACGCTTCAGCCTTTGCACCATTTTGGTCGGGACCCATCCCTCTATGGATATGGTGGACTGCGTCTGCCCCAGTTTTGTGGTCACATCCTGTTTCGCTGCTTCAAGCTCCAACTGCTCCTTTATTGCGCTCACTATCGGATAGTTCTCTTTTGATATGCCATCGAGCTCCTGATTCAGCTCTATGAGCCTCTGCTCTGCGAGCTCGATGCGTTCCCTTATCCGTTTTGACGCATCATTCACGACCCCGTACTCTCTCGGCACGGGTATCATCTGCAATTTTGTCTTCGTGGCGGCTTCTCCGATCCGCGACTCTTTCGAGCGCTCCATGCTTATTATCGTGGCGCCAGCTATCTTTGTCGTCAAGCTCTCGGACTCCAGCTTTCTGATCCAATCGTTGAATTCCTTCTCGTCCTTTCCCTTTCTTTTGTAGTCGGCTACGATGAACGAGACAATCCTAGGGGAATTGAGTATCGAGATGTCGTGCGCGAACCCTTTCAGCATCCCGATTGTCGAAAGGCGTTCCTCCAGATTTGCCTTTATCGTTTCGGTCTTCCCTATCTGCCTGTTGAGCCAGATTACTCTCTCATCGATAGACACCCGCCCAGAAGCCTCTATCAGCTCCTCTATGGTATTGAAACTGTATCTCTTTGGGTTAGGCTGCCTTTTCAGCATCCCCGAAAGGCTCCTGAACCTCTGCGCTAGCTCTGTCATGTCGCGGTAGTACAGGCTCTCTGCCTGCCTTAACCCGGCCGATGGGCTGATCTGTTCTATCTGCATGAGCCCTATGTCGTGCAGCGCTGAAAGCACTGCATCATAATTGTCCTTTGTGGTTGTGATGGTCAGCTTGCTCATTTTCGCGCTCAAGAACATTCAAACACCAAAGAGATCCCTTACGGCAGACTCGAATACAGTGAGTGCGGTATTCCTGTCTACACGTCCCATCGAACTTATCTCCCTCTTATGCTTCTCTTCCATCTTCGCTGTTTCCTCCTCTTCTTCCAGCTTCGCCTTTGCGATGATGAATTCCCTTATGGCATCGGCCTTGATTTTCGCCTTTGCGGTTATCTCTTCTGCCTGTTTGTTCGCGTGATCTAACTCCCGCCTGTATTCCTCTTCAGCGTTGCTTACGACTAACTGTGCGGATTCTTCTGCCTTCCTTATCCTTTCTAAGATTACTACGTTGTCCATCAAAACAACCTCGCTGCGAAGAACAGCAGCAATGCTACCGAGCAAACGATATTGAACGCTGCGAATGCTGTGCGTATCATTCTGAACCTCCTCAGCGCATCCGCGCTATCCTGCCTCGGCATTTATTTTACCCTTTATGAACTTGAGCGAGACTAGCTGGTCTCTCTCTATGTCCTCCAGCCCTTGGCTTATGTATTCCACTATCTCTTCCATCCTCGGGACCGCTATGTTCTCTATCGCGTTCGACCTCCTGTTAAGCTTATCTATCTCTTTGAGCAGCTTCCTTAACGAGTTCTCTTTCTCCGCTATCTCTATGAGCATGCGGAACGCCCTCTCGAAACTCTCTTTCGCATCATGGACAGGAGGCGGGACCGAGATGAGCTCGTATGGCACATTCTCTCTTGCCTTCGCCCCGAGCCTTATGTTCGGTATCTTTACCCCCATTATGTTTTCCGCTTCGACTGACGCGCCTATCCTGCTCTGTTCTATCGCTATCCTCTCCAGCCTTATCCTCCCCGAATATATCTCCGCTATCTTTATTCTGTCTTCCGCATCTGATATGATCCCATAAAGGTCGACCTTGAGCAATTTGATCTCGTTTATCATCTTGAAGAATGCGAGCACCAGGCTCGCTCTCTTCATCTTGAGGAGTTCCAGGCCGCGCTCCGCTATCTTTATCTTTGATTTGGTACGCATCATCTCCAACCTAGTCAGTTTCGCGTTGTGCATCCTTCCACTTTCCATATTTCTTTATCTGTTCTGGCTTGAGCCTCTTCATTTCTTCGGTGTCTAGCGCGCCGAAAAGGTCCCAGCCCAGCTCGAGCGTCTTCTCTATGTCCCTGTCCTCGTAGTAACCCTGCGAGACGAACTTTCCTTCGAACTCGCTTGAGAACTTAAGGTATTTCTTATCTGACTCTGTCAGCGCCTCCTCTCCGACTATCTCTATCAGGTTTCCGACTTCTATGCCGCGCGCATATGCAGCGTAGAGCTGGTCTGCGACATTCCTGTGGTCTTCTCTTGTGGACCTCTTGCCGATTCCCTGATTCATCAGCCTTGAGAGCGAAGGAAGCACGCTCACGTTCGGATATATCCCTTTCCTGTATAGCTCGCGGCTCAGGACTATTTGGCCCTCGGTTATGTATCCGGTCAGGTCGGGAATCGGATGCGTTATGTCGTCGTTAGGCATTGTGAGTATCGGCATCTGCGTTATCGAGCCCTTCCTGCCTTTGATCTTGCCTGCACGCTCGTATATCGTTGAGAGATCAGTATACATGTATCCGGGAAAGCCCCTTCTGCCAGGCACCTCCTCCCTTGCAGCAGAGACCTCTCGCAGCGCCTCGCAGTAGTTTGTCATGTCGGTGAGTATCGCAAGCACGTGCATCCCCTGGTTGTATGCCAGGTACTCCGCGGTTGTCAGCACAAGACGCGGAAGTATTATCCTTTCCATAGACGGCTCTGATGATAGGTTCAGGAACATGATCGACTTTTCGAGCGCTCCTGTGCTCTCGAACTCCCTCTTGAAGAAATTTGCCTCCTCGCTGTTTATTCCCATCCCTCCGAAGACAACAGCAAATCCCTCATCGTTGCTCCGCAGCTTGGCCTGTCTTGCTATCTGCGCCGCCAGCTTGTTATGCGGAAGGCCTGCTCCAGAGAAGATAGGAAGCTTCTGTCCTCTGACCAAGGTGTTCATGCAGTCTATTGTAGATATGCCGGTCTGTATGAACTCGGACGGTTCTTCCCTGGAATAGGGGTTTATCGCGCTACCGTTGATCTCGATCTGCTCGTCGCTCCGTATAGGCGGGCCATTGTCTCGCGGCCTTCCCAGACCGTCGAACACCCTTCCAAGCATGTTGGTACTGACGTTCAGGGTTGCTGCGCTGCCGGTCAGCCTGACGCTTGTCTCTTTAAGGTTCATGCTGCGTGTATCTCCGAAAGACTGTATTATAGAGAGGCCATTCCTGCTGTCCAGGACCTGGCCCCTGACGATGTTCCCTCCTTCCAGCTTTATATCCGCCATCTCCCCGTAAGCGGCATCTTTTATCCCCTCCACAAAAAGCAGTACGCTCGTTATCTTTTTTATTGTCTTGTAATATACGTCTCCCATATGCTCAGTCCCCTCAAGTCCTCTTTTTTCCGATGGCTGCAATCTCCGCCGCTGTTTCGGAACAGAAACCCTCTATCTCATCCTCTTTCACAAACTTCATCCGTGATATTCTCTGTTTTATCGGGCTCTTCCGCAGCTCTTCTGCTGAAGTGCCGTGCGACAGCGCAAATCGGTAAGCGTCATCTAGAGATATTATCGTCCTTAGCATGAGACCTTGCTTCTTTATCGTTGTGTATGTGTCGACCTCGTCGAACGCACTCTGCTGCAGGAAGTCTTCCCTTATGGACTGCGCAGTATAGAGGGTTATCTTATCATCCTCCGGAAGCGCGTCATAGCCCACAAGCTGCACTACATCCTTTATCTCTGCCTCCTTCTGCAGTATAGACATGCACCTCTTGTACAGCGACTCCCAGTCCTCAGCGACGTTCTTGCTGTACCAGTCCTTGAGATCGTCGGTGTATAATGAATAGCTGTTCAGCCAGTTTATCGCTGGGAAGTGGCGGGCGTTTGCGAGCGCAGAATCTAGCGCCCAGAATACCCTCGTCGCCCTTAGGGTATTCTGGGAGACCGGTTCTGATACATCTCCGCCTGGCGGAGATACTGCCCCTATTACCGTGATAGAGCCTGTCTCTCCGTTAAGGAGAATCGACATCCCAGCGCGCTCGTAGAACTCCGCAATTCTTCTTCCGAGGTAGGCTGGATATCCCTCCTCTCCCGGCATCTCCTCTAAACGTCCGGATATCTCTCTCAGCGCCTCTGCCCATCTTGAGGTGCTGTCCGACATGAGAGCTACGCTGTATCCCATGTCCCTGTAATACTCTGCGATGGTTATTCCTGTGTATATGCTTGCCTCTCTGGCTGCGACAGGCATATTGGATGTGTTAGCTATCAGTATCGTCCTGTCCATTATTGGTTTGCCTGATTTCGGATCGAGCAGCTTTGGGAAGCTCATCAGTATGTCTGCCATCTCGTTTCCCCGCTCGCCGCAGCCGACATACACGATGACATCTGCGTCCGACCATTTTGCCAGCTGCTGCTGTATTACGGTCTTGCCGGAGCCGAACGGACCCGGGACCGCTGCGGTCCCTCCTTTCGCTACAGGGAACAGCGAATCTATCACCCTCTGCCCTGTAATCAGAGGTTTGTGTGGCGCGATCTTCTCCCTCACAGGCCTGTGCGACCTCACATTCCACCTTTGTGAGAGTGTTATCGCAGTCTTTAGTTCCCCTTTGACTACCTCGCCTATCTTCTGATTTATTGTGTAATCTCCTTCGCTGAGCCCCATTATCTTTCCTTCAAGGCCTGCCGGCACCATTATCTTGTGAAGAACGAGTTCTGTCTCTGCGACTTCCCCTATGACGCTCCCGGACGAAACTTCGCTTCCGTTCTTTGCCGTCGGAACGAAATGCCAAGCTTTAGTTTGATCTAGAGAAGGAGCGCTCGCTCCCCGCTCTATGAAATCTCCGCTCTGCTCCTTTATCTTATCGAGAGGACGTTGTATGCCATCGTATATAGAACCGAGAAGACCCGGACCAAGATCTACTGAGAGCTGCAAATGTGTGTTTACCACGGACTCCCCGGGCCTTATTCCTGTAGTGTCCTCGTATACCTGTATTACCGCCTGGTCGCCATCAAGTTTTATTATCTCTCCGATAAGGCCTAATTTTCCAACCTTGACAACGTCGTACATGCTTGGATTATCGAGACCGAGCGCTATCACGACCGGCCCCGATACACGATATATCTTTCCTTCGCTCATTTGGTCTCACCTATGTTAACTCCGAGAACCCTTTTGGCCATGTGCCTTACTGTCTCTGCGCCGCCTTCGTTCTTTGAGGAAGGGATAAAAACTATAAGAGGGGCGATCGAGGTTTCTAGCTCCCTAAGCCTTGCCGGAACTATCTTTGCCTGAATCTTCTCTTCGCACACGATAAGGGCATATTCCTTTTCAGGAATAAGTTTTTCGAGCGTTGATACGGCCTCGTCGCCGCTCTTTATAAAAACGTCCCTTAAGCCTACAAGCTCAAAGCCCATACTTATGTACCTTTCCGCGATAATCGCAATTTTTCCATCCATTGATTCACTTTATGTGTCTTGTCATAAGTGCGGATTCTGCTCTTTGCCCTGTGATCCCGTAATGCTTGCTCAGCCATATTGAACGCAGCTCATCCCGTTCTATCTCACATCTTAGTATGAACCTCATTATATATGAGAGAGAGGAAGGGGATGATCCGAACAGCTTAAGATACTTGAGGTATATGCTACGCCTTATTGCGGTATCTATGTATGTGATTAGCGGATCAGACCTGTAGGCTTCGAATGCCCAATCTATATCGAAAGGGATCTCTCCCTTTAGCGCCCCGATTTCCTTCCCCAGCATCGAATATATCTGCGACTCATTTATGCTGCCGCCGCTTATGAAAAATCCCTTTGCGTCTAGTTTTCCGAACTGTATCGCTTTTATCACAGAGATTACGTTCTTCCAGTCTATCAGCTCCCGGACGAATTCGGCCACCTGTCCCTCGTCTCCGTTATAAAACCTTAGACTACCCACCAGGTTCTGATAGTAATACATGTCAAGAGAGAGAAGTATTGACGAGAGGTCATGGGTGCTCCTGTAATCGTCTATGCTCTTGAGCATCACGGCACCGTAGCCGAACCGCACAAGAGAGTTTATTATTTCCTCCACTCCGCTCTGGCCGATTATCTCCGAGTACTGTTGGGATGTTATAGTGCCGCTTATCGGAGATATCGGCATTCCTTTCTGCACTACAAGGAAAGCCTCAGTCTGCCCTATCTCATATCCGGATACTTTCGCAGAGAGTATTACCTTTATGTTCTCTATGTCCCATTTCCTGGTGTAAGCGTATATGAAGTCCCTTGCGAGCGGCGGCATCGCAGCGTACGCTTTGGAGAGCATCCCCACCATATGGCTGTTTATTATAAGCTCTACAGAATCAGGCATCGGATACGCGTTTATAAGACGGTCAATCTCTTCCTTATAGCCGGTCTGCGATAGAGTCGGTATGAAGTCGGAACTTTCCCTTTTTGCAATGTCTTCGATGAATTCTTCGCTGAGGAGGTTCAGACTGGCGGCGCGAAGGCCGCCGTATTTCCCGGTATAGGTGTTATCCATCCCATCACTTTTTACTGGACATGCGGCTTTGAGCGGCGTGCCGTGCGCGTGCGGAGGCGCTATGTTGCTGTGCTCCGTTATCTCCATTGGATATCAGGTCGGAAAAGGAAGGCTCTATCTTCACGGCAACCTCGTCCATTATGCTTGAGAGAGAGTAATCGACCATAGATGAGCCATTCGAAGATGTGCACACTATGCCGCCCTCGAACGTATTGTCTGTCACGATTTTGGTCTTCTGCGACGCCTTTATTGATTTTATGTCGGCTTCGCGTATCCTCATCGAGCATTCCTCCCCCAAGTTGGATACCGCTTTGTCGTACAAGAGCTGAAGCATCATTTTGTACGTCTCGGTGTTTCTGAACTCTGCGAAAGAGTCGCGGATGTGCTCCTTTCCTTCGTTTATCCTTCTGTTGAGTTCACTGTAATACTCCCTCCGCAGATCCATCCGTTTGGATAGGAGGGAGATCGATTTTCTGGATTCAGCGTCTTGAGCAGCCTGTTTTGATGCGGAGGCAAGGTCGGTTTCTGCCTTCTGTCTGGCAGCATCGAGAATCCTCTCTGACTCAATGCAGCCGCGTTGCATTATATCTTCGGCCTTTCGTTTTGCCTCTATATCTACGCTCTTTATTATGTCCTCCAGAGCCATCCAATCCCTCTCACAGTATCTGCAACAGCAGTATCAGTCCCAGAACGAATCCTATTATCCACAGAGTCTCCGGTATCACAAAGAAGAACAGGACCTGTCCGAACTTTTCCGGCTTTTCCGCTATTATACCCATACCCGCAGCGCCTATTCCCTGCTGCGCCATTCCTGTCCCTATAAGACCGCCGGCGATCGCAATCGAGGCCGCTACGGCATACAAAGGACTCACAGTCGCTACTACCATAATCAACACCTAAGATTCGTAATATATATGTGAAAGGAATTTATATATGACGTGTCTATTTAGGGAGAGGGCAGAGGGATCTGAGAAACCTACCGTTTTAGTGAAGATAATGAAAACAGAAGAAAGTACCAGTAAAATGATTACCAACGAGTTCAGAGAAAAATTGACATATAATGAAAAAACCGAGATTGTCAATAGAATAAGAAAACTGACCGGAACCGAAATAGACGAATTATGGTTCGGGGTTGGTTTTGTCTACAGTGATAAAGATAATAATAAAGCACTCAAAGATGAGTACATTAAAGAAATTAAAAATTCTCCGGAAAGTGCAGAATTATATTTTGAATCCTTATTTCAAGAAACGCATTTAGAAAAAATTTATGCGAAACTCAAAGAAATTGAAGAGACATCAAAAACATAATATAGCTTTCCTTGAAAGTTTTACAGCTATTTTTAGGCAGAAAAAACTGCCTCTATCGGCAGCGATGTCACAATACTTCTGACCACTTCAGCTTACCGCTACCGCCAACACCCCCGCAGTTATTGCCATCACACCTACCCATCTGATTACAGGCACCTGCTCTATGAACAACGCTCCCAGCACCACCGCGAATATGTAGCTTAGTCCCCCCACTCCGTATGCCCAGCTCAGATGTGCGCGCGATATCACATAGAAATAGAGGAGGCTTGAGGCAAGGTATGTAAGAATCCCTAAGATTAAGAGATCTAGCATCCCATCTGATAAGGATATCTTGAAGACAAGCTGCGCTGCCGCTCCCATCAGCGTCGAAAGCGCCAGAAAACCTATGTTTGCAGACTTTATTGACATACAATCAGTATGATACCGCTATTATGAGTATGCCAAGGAATATCAGGAGTATGCCGGCCGCCCTCCCCTTTGATAGGCGCTCCCCCAGGAATGCCGCCGAGAATATAGTGACGAAAATGAAACTGCTCGCAAATATAGGGTATACCACCGAAAGAGGAGCCGCTTTCAGCGCGTAGAGGTATATCACGAGGCTTATGAAATAGCCCAGCGCCCCAATCAGCATCAGCCTTGATCTGAGTATTGTAGGTATTATATTCCTTGGACTGAATCTCTTCCCGGACACTCCCCTCTTGAACAGTATCTGCGATGCAGAAACGATTAGAGAAGCGATAAGTGTTATAAATATGATTATGTATATATCCATTTAACCGCGTGATATGATGGTTCAGATGACAAACCAGCTGCGTTTTTCAGTATTAACCTTGGCACTGATACTGGTTGCTGTGATAATATTTATATATACAGGAGGAAGCTATCTCTTCTATTTGGTTGCTGTCGTCGCTATTATCTTCGGGATAGTCAATTTCTGGATGATATCGAAAGAGCCACATGCACTGGCAAAGTCCGTTGGGGATGCGGCGCCGCTGGGCCTCGGAGCAAGAAAAGTACACAGTAGGAGAAAGAGAAGATGAGGGATGTCGCACAACATTTTGCTTATAGCGGAAAAGCCGAGTGTGGCGCTTAGGATAGCCATAGCGTTGAGCAATGGTAGCCCGAAGCGGCTCGGCAGCGGGAAAGTTGGGTATTACTATGTAGAGAGACCGGAGGCGAACATCTATGTGGTTGCGGCTGTCGGACATCTCTTTACAATAAGCCAGAATGGCGGGAGCCATGACTACCCTGTGCTTGATGTCAAATGGGAGCCCTCTTACAAAGTAAACCAGTCGTCGTATTTCACGAAAGGCTATTTGGATGTGATAAGGGATGTGGGAAGGAAGTGCGACATCTTCATAAACGCCTGCGACTACGACCTTGAGGGAACAGTGATAGGCACCAATATAATAAAGGATGTGACTGGAGGGGCGCCTGTGCGTGCCAGCAGTGCATCCCGCCGTATGAAATTCTCCACTACTACCACACCCGACTTGCTGAACGCGTACTCGGATGTGGGAGAAATAGATATAGATAACTTCTATGCTGGCGAGGCAAGGCACATAATAGACTGGCTCTGGGGGATAAACTTAAGCAGGGCACTGACAAGCGCGCTTAGAAAGTACGAGAAGGGAAAGGCGCTTAGCATCGGGAGGGTGCAGGGACCCACCCTTAGCGTCCTTGCAGAAAGAGAAGCAGAGATAGAGCACTTCAAGCCCGAGCCTTATTGGAAGCTATACGCGAACGTCAACAGCACCAGGTTTGTGAACGAGCGGGGGGAGATATTCGATAAGAAAGAGGCAGAAAGCGCGCTGAACGAGTCTGAACAGAATAAAGAGGCAGTGCTCATAAAAAGTGTGGGCAGGGAGGAGACAAAAAGATATCCGTATCCTGCGTTTGACCTTACATCCTTGCAGTTAGAGGCAAGCAGGATTCTTAAGATGGATCCGTCCGTGACTCTTTCTGTGGCGCAGTCTCTCTACGAACGCTCTTACATTTCTTACCCAAGGACTGCCTCCCAGAAACTTCCGCCAACGCTAGGCCTGCAGCGGATAATAGAGGAGATAGGCAAGAACGGCATCTACAAGAAGTATTCGGAGGCGATTATCGCAAGAAAGGCATTCAGGCCTATCCAGGGCAAAAAGACGGACGAGGCGCATCCTGCGATATTCCCTACAGGGATCGAGCCGAAGAGTCTCTCTAAGGATGAGAGCGCACTATACGACCTAGTCACCAGAAGGTTCCTAGCCTGTTTTGGCGAGCCGGCTGACATGGTGAAGTTTGTGGTAAAGGCAGACATCGGAAAAGAACGCTATTCGGCGTCAGGCACAACCATCTTGAAGAGAGGATGGATGGACGTTTATCATTTCGTAAAAGGAGAAGAGAAGAACGGAAGCATAGAAGCTTTCGTGGAAGGCGAGCGCCGCAGAATTGATGGCAGCGTAGAGCTTGATGAACAGGAAACAAAACCGAAGAGGCGTTTCACAAAGGCCAGCCTTATTGCGGAGCTTGAGAGGATAAACCTTGGAACGAAGGCAACGAGAGCGAGCATAATAGACACGCTTTTCAAAAGGAACTACCTCGAGGGGAATCCGATAAACGTCACAAAGTTCGGCATGACTGTATACAAGGCGCTGTCCAAGAACTGCAGTATGATAATGAGCATAGACACGACAAGGCAGCTAGAGGAGGATATGGACCTCATATCAAAAGGTAAGAAGAGCGAAGCCGAAGTCATAAAAGAGGGGAAGGAGATACTCTTAAAGGCAATAGAGACGTTCGACAACAACAAGGAGAGGATAGCCAAGGAGATGGGTGCGAGCTTTATCGATGCCAACGCGATCGGAAAGTGCCCGAAGTGCGGGAAAGAGCTCGTCATAAGAAAGTCCAAGATAGGAAAACAGTTCGTTGCGTGTTCCGGATATCCGAATTGCACGAACACCTACCCGCTCCCGCAAGACGCGAAGATACTGCCGACGGAGAATGTTTGCGATGGATGCAACACGCCTATGATAAGGATAATAAGGAAGGGCAAACCGCCGTTTGACATGGACCTTGACCCTGCATGCACAAAACACACGATAATATTCCCGAACGCGAAGAAAAAGAAGGAGAAAGAGGTATCGAAGGACTCTAAGAAGGAAACCGGCAAGAAAGAAACCGTGAAGAGGGCCAGGACCAAAAAGAGGATCGTGGGGGATTGAATGGATGTGTTACTTCCTGGCATATATAGCAAACTAAAGAGAGGTCCGCAGATAATCCTACCTAAAGACATAGGAATAATAATAAGTTATGCCGGAGTCGGAAAGGATAGCATATGCGTAGATGCAGGTACGGGAAGCGGATGGCTTGCGGTTTCCCTAGGGAGAGTAGCAAAGAAGGTATACAGCTATGAGATACGCAGCGAGTTTGCCGCAATAGCTAAGAGAAACATAGCGATGCTTGGTCTGGACAACGTCGAGATAAAGGACGCTGACGTCACAAAAGGAATCAGAGAGAGGGATGTGGACATTGTCGTACTGGATATGCCCGGTTCGGATAAAGTGGTAAGGCATGCGGCCAAGGCGCTGAGGAGCGGTGGCGTGCTCGTGGGATATCTGCCGCACATGGAGCAGGTCAAGGCGTTTGTCTCGAAAATGGAAAAATATCATTTCGACGGAGTGTACACCGTCGAGGTCATAGTAAGAGACATTCTTGTCAGGGATGCTGGAGTCAGACCTTCCACCAAAGGAATTTGGCATACAGCTTATCTTGTCTTTGGAAAATTGAACAAGGAAAAGATATGAGGCGTATACATGATACGCCTCTGGGTGGATGAGAATAGGGTGTCGACCATATTTTTCAATATGGGGACGTAAGTGTAATAAGCATAACCGTATTTAAACCTTGTGGTTTCCTGCTTTTACAGAAAGTTACTTTGCGGCGCGTGGGTTCTGCGCAAGGTACTTATTGACCAAATCCACAGCGTTCTGCACTGAGCGCTTGACGTCAGCCATCCGTTTTGTGCCGGTGCATATTATCTTGCCGTTCTTGAATATCAGTATGGTCGATTTGGGGTCGTGCACTCTGAATATCGCTCCTGGAAACTGCTCCGGCTCATAGTCTATGTCGAATGAAAGTTTGCCAAGAAGGTACAGGTCCAAATCTGTCGCTAGGTTAGCCTTAACCACTATGTTGACTATGCGGTAAGTAGGTTTCAGCTTGACCGCTCTCTTGGCGTTATCGTTTGACGTAAAAACATCCCGGGGTTTTCCCACCCACATTAATAACCCAATCTATAAATATATTTCTATAGGTATGTATCTGCATCCGACACATAGAGGATATAGGATATTGAGGTTTTCATATGGTAAAACGTTCTAAAGGACTGTTCGCAAAAAGGAGCAGGAACCTTTCAAGGCATCATCGGCCATCAGCGCAGCGCGTCCGCGACGTGATAAAGTATCTAGAGATAGGGCAGCATGTGGCAATTGTGCCTAAGGGAAATATGAGAAATATACCGCATCCGCGCTACAAGGGAAAGATAGGCGTCATAACCGAAAAAAGGAAGAGAGGGTATGTAGTTGAAGTCGTCAGCATGGGCGCAAAAAGAAAACTAGTAGTCCATGCCTCGCATATAGAGGCTGTTGGACCAGGGATAACCAAACAGAAAATCAAGATGCGTAAGTGAGTGTTTTGGCATTTACTGCATCAGGCGGTCGCATCCTTAGGGTCTTGGCCGATACGGTTCCGTGAGTATGTAGAATCTTTGTGTCTATTTAGCTTCCGACTGAACTCACATTTTGCTGTATTATTCCTCTCTATATGAAGCCGGAAACGTTTACATCATTCTTCTGTTTTGTGAGTATAGTAGACACCATAATCTCCCTGCATTGTGTTCCGATGATAAAGATATAAATGTCAACTTCCTAAAAAAAGTCGGATTATTATAAGTTTATTAAACTCTTACTTTAATTATTAAGTGGTGGTTAAGTGGAACAGGTTTCTTTCAGCAAAGTACAGGAAAGTACAATAAGGGGAAAACAATCTGTAATATCTCTCATCAGATACGATGCAGAGATTACAAAGTCTGATATCGACAAAGTAAAACCCACTGATCCAAGACTGTCTACTGCATCTATAAAGCTATACAATCAAAAGGAAGCCTTAGAGCCTTTAGCAAAGCAGATAAACTTTGACGAATACTTAAGGCGCAAACCATTATTATTAGCCGATATTAATGATGATGATATCAAATTTACAGATAGGCATAAATCTCCCCCCGGACACACAGACGATGATAAAGACCATATGACTTTGGAGTATAAATCAGATGAATCGGTAACTCATATCTATGATGATTATAGTTCTAGAACATGGGATAAAAATGGAAAAGAAGAAAAATGATATAGAGACCAAAGAAGGTATGGGATTTATTGTTAGAACAAATGAGTACCGCGAAAAATTATCTAGTAAAGAATTAGAAGATTGGGTTGTTAGGATACGCAATCTATCAAAAGAAAAAATAGATGAATTATGGTTTAAAATAGGTTTTGTTTATACCTCTAAAGATAACAACAAAGCACTGCCTACAGAGAATATAGAACAAATCAAAGATTCATATGAGTATGCTAGAAGTGCAGTATTAAGTTTATTTATAGAAAGCCCAATTGATAGCATACGCAAGAACCTCAATAATATAGAAAAAGGCAAATAGTATAAGGTGCTAGGCAGGGTACTACTTATTGATATAAATCAAATTTAACTGGTTTATTTATTATATTATCCCTTTCGCGTTTCCAATTATAATAGCCATTCTTGTTAAAAGGCCACTTACCGGTAACTAATTCGGTTAAGATACATTGCTTGAATTCTGGTTGTTCGGCTTTCCATGTTTCCTTCAATAACAATGCGCCTCTTTCATTTAGCGCTTGGCCGTCTGCAAAATTACAAAAATAGACTGAATCGAAATGGCCTGAGGTATCACAGATAATAGAGTAATCAGTTGTAATATCATTTTCTTTTTCGGCATTTATTACCCCATCCATAAAAGGCAATAGACTTAGTCTGTGGTGATTGATATTTGGCGTGTAAGTAATACCATAAAATAAAAACATCTTTTTGTTGGTGTTTTGTACTAAAGTACTAAATTTTTTTATTTTGCCATCTTTTTTTAGTTTTTTCATTGTGTATAATACTTGCATCTGAGAGAGGTTTGTTAGCTTCTCAAGATCTTTAAGTCTAGTGCGGGAGTTTTTAATCAGGGCACCAAGCACGGTTTTTTCTGTGGCATTTATATTCTTACTTTTATTTATAATCTTACTTTTTATAGGTAAAAATCCTTCTACAGTATGATTTATAACGGAGGTGCTAATTTTTGGTTTGTATTTGGAAAACCCAACCCTAAGCTTAAATTCCCAATGGCCATATTCAATTGTGTTTGGACCTAAAACATGTATTATTAGATCAAAATCCCCGTTTGATAAATAAGCATTTTGTACATAAATATCATTTCCTAAAACCTTTTTTAGTAGTTCTATTTTTGGAGGATCGTCAAATTTAATTGCAAGTATTCTTTCTTCGGAAAACCCGAGCGCGATGGGATCTATATCCAAAGTATAGGATAAATCATATTTTTGTTCATATTCTCTGAGATATTTTGATATTGTATGATGGGATATCGCGGTATCTTTTACTATCTTGCTTATCGTTTCTCTTGAATCTAAATATAGTTTTTTAAACAAAATTGCGGCGAGACGCTTTTGCACCCTTTCTCTGTCCCCTGTCTGCATTGCCATATTTAATATTATATAAAAATATTTATAAATATTTGTATATTTTGTTATATAGTTTTATATTTTTTATAATAAAATATGCTTTTAATATAATTATTTGCAATAGCTTTAAATAATTAGGTCTTTATAGTTATAATGGTGAAATAGATGGAAAACATAGAAAGAGTAGGGAAGGTAGAAGACAGCTGTCAGGAATGCGGCAAGGAATGCGACGACTGTCATGGTGCAGGGATATCTGGTACACCTGTATCGAAATGAAAAGCTGTGACCCCTTAATCGGGGTCGCAGGCTTTTATATATTTTAACGCGTATTTAGATAAGGTGATTAGATCAAAACAAATCCAAAGGTTTTTGAGCTGCTAAACAAGGCGATCGCAGTAACGCCTTGCCCAGCATGTAAGCATGAGATGAAAGAGCTAGTAGCTGCCTTGAAAATAAATGATACAAAAACAATCAGACGTATAGGTACGGTGACAGACTTAGGAATCGTTGGATCTAAACTCGCAAAATTCTTTAGCTATTTTATCTTTTCCATTCCGGAAAGTAGTGAAAAATGGTGGATAGATACCAAATCTGGTTTCAAAGCCGTTTATCCTATTCTAAAGAGCGCATATGCCGTATGTCCAAACTCTGCAACAAAGAGCATGATGATTTTAGGTAAGTTTAGGGCAAATAACACCCTCAAAGAGCACATTGCTTTTGTGAGGTTAATGAAATTGTACTTCAGTTTAGTGCACCTATCTAAAAGAGTTAGAGGGGTGGAAAAACACCCCATAGGTTTGCATCCTAACAAATAATTTTGCTGTTTTGAACTGCTGTTGCTCTACATTCTGTGTCCGTAGCCTTGCGGCCTTGGCTGATACGGCTTTGTGAACAGGTAGAATCTTTCCGTGCCTTCAAGCTCTGCCATTACCCTTCTCGATATCATCTTCGCCGGATCCTGTATGAATGATACGCGTGCCGAGATGTCTGCGAAGTCTTCAAACCTTTTCTGTTTCCTTGCGACGATTATCGCATTCAGGTTCTTTTTACCTATTCCGGGAAGCAACTCTAGGGAGTGTTCGCGTATGTTCAACGGTCCTGCGTCATTGAAGAAATCTGAGAATCTTTTCTCGTGGTCCCGTATTATTCTGGTAAGCGTATCCGGCAGGGATGATTTGGCTGTCTCTGTGAGCTGTGAGAATGGAACTCTTGCCTTTATCAACGATATCTTGTCGCGGTTCTCCTTCCCTATATAGACCCTTTCTCCTATAGATACCGTGGTTCCTTCCTTTGGGACTGCCTCAAGAAGTGTAAAGAAGTCCTCGCCTATTACCTGCACTATAGGGTCTGCGCGCGTAGAGAAAGACTTCCCAGTAGACATGAAGTCAAGCACAATTGCGTATTCCTCTTTCTTCTCCTCGTACATTTCCAGACCATCTCTTTTACAAGCATCAAAACACTATACCTATGCATTCTCGGATATTGCTTTCAAGAGTTCCGCTCTTTTCTCGTCAGGCATCGAGACTTTCTCACTGGCGAGTATCTGTTTAAGCAGCGATTCGCTCTTTGGAAGCACTTCCAAAATCTTGGATTTTATCGATTCTGGGAGGTCGGTGTCTTCAAGTATAGAGCTCACTTTTGTGTACATCTTCTTGTTGGCTTTGAACTTTGTGACATAATCTAGCACTACCTGCTGCTCGTACTTTAGCTCGGCGGGCTTCCTTGACTTGAGTATATCGTAGACATCCTCTATATTGGCGTACCCTTTCTCTTTAGCTTCCTTGCCTATCATATGCATCATTCTTTGTTTTGAATTATATATCAGTATTAGTTGCTAATGCGATTATAAATACCTTCCGTAGCCACTAATATAAAAGCATCGGGGATATTCCATGGTTGATCCAAAAAGGGCTTATGAGTCAGTGATAGAACAGGTAAGGAAGAGAATCTCTGGAAAGGAAGAGGTGCTTAAACTCATGTTCATATCTCTGGTAGCGGACGGACATGCCCTGCTGGAGGGAGTTCCTGGAGTTGCTAAGACAACTATGGCAAAGGCCATGGCTGACGCAGTGCAGGCGGACTTCGGGAGGGTGCAGGGAACATCTGACCTAGAATTCAAAGATATTGTAGGATACGCTTACGTAGACAGCAACCATCAGGTCCAGGTGAAGAGAGGTCCCATATTCACGAACATACTGCTCATAGACGAGCTCAACAGAGCACCGCAGAGGACCGCAAGCGCGCTTCTGGAGGCGCTTGAGGAAAGGCAGGTTACTCTTGGGGACTCGACGATACCGCTGAAGCGGCCGTTCATAGCCTTTGCGACACAGAACCCATTGAATGTAGAAGGCACGATACCCATACCAAAGGTTCTCGCAGACCGCTTTCTTATGAGAATAGAAGTAGGATATCCCAGCGTGGAAGAGGAGATAGAGATGCTTAGGATAAAGGAGAAACCTGTGGAGGCAAATGTAGAGCGCGTACTTTCGATAAGCGATATATTGGAGATGCAAAAGATGGTATCTGAAATAAAGGTCTCTGAAGAGATACTTAAATACATAACGAATGTGGTGAATCAGACAAGGGTAGATATACATGTTGTTATGGGAGGAAGCCCTAGGGCGGAGATAAGCTTCCTAAAGGCAGGCAAGGCCAGGGCGATGATAGAGGGAAGAAATGAGGTAAGTATGGACGACATAAAGAAACTGGCTAGGCCGATACTCAGTCACAGGATAGTGGTAAGATCGACAGGGGGAATCGGGGTCAATGGAATTATAGATGGCATAATTGCTACAACATAATCAGAGGAAGCTGGCGGTTTTCCCTATAAGCACATCATCTTCGAACCTTACTCCGCCAAATCCCGGCAGGTAAATTCCTGGTTCATCGCTGAACACCATATTCTTCGCGAGTTTTATGCCTGAAGGGATAGTCTGGCCGTCATGAACATCTATTCCTATACTGTGCCCGAGGGCGTGTATGAACCTTCCTTTGTATATGCCGCCTTTGTATGAGTCGATATGGTTTGCTGCGGCGGCGTGGGGCGCGGCTGCGCTGTTTCCCGCGTACATTTCCGCAAGCGCAAGCATCTGGGACTCTTTCACTACATCAATCATTTCGGATAATCTTGCATGACTTTTTGAATTTTTGTCTGGCTTAAAGATTATGGTCCGGCTTATGTCGGAACAGTAATTTTGGTGGACTCCGCCCACATCGAGAAGTACGCCTGTGTTCCTCTCCAGCTTTTTCTTGCCGGGCATGTAGTGCGGCATCGAGGCATTGGCACCGAATGCCACGATGGACGGGAACGATGGCTTCGCACCTAGCTTTGCCTGGTTGAATTCGAATATGGAAGCGACTTCAGCTTCTGTCTGCCCTTCTTCAAGGCCATTTAGGGTATCGGCAATCGCTCGCTCAGTAATGCTGACCGCCTTTCTTATAAGATTTACCTCGTCAACGTCCTTTATGCTACGAGCAATTTGAAGGTTAGGCGAAGCGTCGACCAGACGTTTTGTGCCGATTATCTTGGATATGCGTCTTGCATACGAGACTGGAAGAAAAGAGGCATTTATACCGAGCTTCTTGCCGATGAGCGATTTGAGTTCTTTCTCTTCGGTCCTGCGGTCGACACATATCACCTCGATCGCATTGCCGGCCTGGAGCCTTGCGGTCTCCTCTTCAAGTCTGCTTACGAGAAGGACCGCCCTGTCCGGCATAGCGATAAGAATCGTCTGTTCGAATATCCCGCTTGTGAAACCCGTCAGGTATTTGAAGTTGCTGTCCTGCTGGCCTGTGTTCATTATAAGAAGTGTGTCGTAACTCGCATCCTTGAATACAGAACGAAGCTTCCTCTTCAGATTGCCGATGTAGACACCGTTATTGCCAGTGAATTGCATATTTTTATACCTTGCCACAATGCATATCTGTGCAATCCATCCACGATCCGAAAATCGGGGTTTACTTGCGTTAACATATAAATACCAGATTGCGTATTTTCTTTTATGGATGGGGTTTCTCAGATAGTGAAGGTCAGGCGCTCTACGGATGTCTACAGAAACATGCGGGATTCCAGCATGATATCCAAATATTACAAGATGAACGCAGAAAGGATGCTCGCTTACAGGGATGTGGAAGGCGCATCTCCGACCGACATATTCATAGGAAGATACGGGTATCCGAAGGTTTTTGCGGGGCCTATGGTACCAAGAGAATTTGGGAATACCTCCCTCCTTAGCTCTCCTGAAATGTGGAGGTCGATGAGCATATCTGAGATTTTCGCGATAAGATTCAAGCTAGTGAGGGGGATGTTCGTGACAGACGTGAAAAGGTTTGGAGAGGATAGGAGAATGGACAGCATAACCGAGCTGGCAATGGCAGACAATCCTGTCGATTCTGAGATGAGACTTGCAAAGGTCAGCCAGTACAAAAAGGACAAGCATGATGTGGTAGAACCGTTCGGCTTCAGCGGCATCCTTTCGGATATGCAGATATCCAATGTGAGCACCGATAGAAAGCTGGAGAGCAGGTATGAGGATACGGACATGCATGCATCGGACGCTGTCATAGATCTGTATGGGAGAGGAGTCAGTGTGTCCAAGATAAGCAGAGCGCTCTCTGCAGGGATGTTTGGCGCAGGGAAGCATAGAAGGCTCGTTCCAACTAGATGGAGCATAACGGCTGTGGACGACACAGTATCGAAATCCATTCTTTCCCGAGTCAAATATATGGACACTATCGACCATATAGAGATTTACAGACACATATCACTCGATAACAGGTGGATGATAATCGTGATGCCCGGAACATGGGAATACGAATCGATAGAGGCTTGGTATCCTAACACTACATGGAACGAAAACCCGAATGAAGTATCGATATTCTCTTCGGCAGAGGGATTTGAGGGGAAGAAGGGCTATGCCGAGATAGGGGGCTGCTATTATGCAGCAAGACTTGCCGTAGCGGAGAAGCTTTCTAAGAAAAAAGTACAGGGACGGGTGCTCATATTGAGGGAGGTGCACGACGGTTATGTGATGCCGGTAGGAGTTTGGAACGTGAGAGAGCACGTCAGGGAGGCATTGGAGGGGCAGCCAATCGTCGCGAACGAGTCCGATATACTTGGCTTGGTGTCGAAGATGTTTGATATCTCGGCGAAGGAGTGGACAAAAAACAGCGTTATTCTAAAGAAACTGTTCCTCCAGAGAAGAATAACTGCTTATCTCTAATAACATGATGTTCCTACCTGAAGGTTGGCATTAGTTTATGTTGTATACTATCCTGCCTGCAATTGTATGTGCATACCCGCTGAGAGAATTAGTGTACTCAAATATGATGTATCCCTTATATGAGCTACCAATAGTGCTATTGAAATCCTTACCGGAATAGTAGCATTGGAGTGTTTCGGAGAAGTTGCCGTAGTTTGGGACATTGATTGATATCGATTTCAGTATGGCGGACGATGAGACATTTGAATCGCATCCAATGTAAGTAGCAGTTATGTTGTAGCCGGTACGCTGCGTTATTGAGACATTGAGTATGCCGTTAGAGTTTATATAGTAGGAAGTGCAGGTAAAGTTGTACTGGAAGGAGCATAAGTCGGCGGGTTTCTGCGTCAGAAATCCGCTGCTCACTATAACAAGAACCACAATTGCGAGTATGAGGATTGCCCACCCGTATGTAGTGAGGTACTCCATGGCAGATTGAGCCTTCATCTGTGGTAAATGGATGTTAACCTATAAAAATATAGGGCATCGGGTAAGCCAGGCTTTGACACAAACCTGCTTTAGAGGTATTGTCGCATTTTCGGCACCTGTGATTAAATGTCGCATTCGGCACCTAAGAAAATCACTTGAATTCTACTGAGAGCTTATTCAGAGTGTCTTTTATTATCGCTCTTTGGATATTGACTTCCTTGACCTCTTTTGTTATCCTTTCTATCTCCTTTTCCGTCAATTTGGGTATCTTGATTGTCATGTATTCCTCATCGGAGATAGCTGGAAGTATCGTCCCTGACGATTTCCACCTGACCTGATTAGTTGTGGTTCTAAGCCTCATCAATACGAATAGTGCCTCAGAAGTCATGGGTTTTATCGGTTTGACCACCACGAACCCTGATGAGACTATTGACCCTTCCAGTTCCTTAGGGATTATCGCTATGTTTTCTTCGCTGTCCTTGACCTTAGCAGCGATAACATCACCAGCATTCACAAACAGCTTCGCCCGTGATGGGGCTTCTTCTCCCAATAGGTCAAAGTAATTTATCACGTCGCCTAAGGTCTTTTCTATGTTGCTGTATTGAATATATTTTATCGCTTTTGCTGGTTCTTTCTGCGGATTGACTATCACTTCTGACCTGCTCGCAACGTCGCTGATTATGCAACCTTCCTTTTCCAGTTCAAAGATATATTTTGCGTAGTAGTAAGTTGCATCTATTCTGTCTTTTACAAAATCGGTGCCTATGAGGAAACATGAGGGCGAGTTCAGCAAAATCTCAAGCGTATCTGTCTTTGTTTTCACGTTCTCAAAGAATTTACCCGATTTGTATTCCTTGTAAGTGTCCAGTATCTTAGGAAGGTCGTTATCCTCTATCTGCTTGGCTTCCTTTGTCCTCGTCTCATAACCGACATACTCGGCAACCGCCATGAATATCGGTGGCTGCGGCTCATTTTCCTCAGACTTCTTTTTGAGGAATAGCAGACTTGTCTTGCTGTTTGCACCAGTAGCTTTGAATGCCCTATCTGGCAAACTAACAACCGCCTTGATTATGGTCTTTGATTTTATGAAGTCTCTTACATACGTCCCTCTTTCGTTGTTCAGTATCCCATCAGGCAGTAGAATTGCAAGCTCGCCCCCCCCCGCTTTCAAGAGGTTAATGCACTTTTCAACGAAAAGTATCTCCCTTAGCTGCTCTTTCATGGGTGCGCCGTCTCGTTTTCCCAGTTCAAAATTCTTGAGCAGGTCTGGCTTGGTATCCTTGTTGCCGAAAGGCGGATTTGTGATAACAAGGTCAAAGGTGCCGTCTTTGACGTTAGCGGTTCCTTCCAGTCCATTCGCTTTGTAGATGCCACCATGCCCGTCTCCATGCAGCACCATGTTCATTTTTGCTACTCTTACCAAGCGTTCATTAATGTCTATCCCGAAGATTTGCTGCATTCTAAGCTGTTCAAATAGTCCGCTTTGTTTGCTCTCTGGCTGACGTTTTATTTTTTCCAGTATTGCATTAAAGATTTCTATGAGGAAACCGCCAGAACCGCACGCTGGGTCAAGAACGAGATAAGGCGATTTGCCCTTCTCATCTATCGGCGAATTTATTTCTGGGTCTGCGAAAAGCACCGCAAACCTAACTATCGTTCTTGGTGTAAAGAATTGACCCAAATCGCCAGTAAAGGTCTTCCCTAAGAATATTTCAAATGCTTTGCCCTTGACATCTACATCTGTTCGTATGAGCGTATAATCCTGCAAAAGTCCGACCATCTTTTCTATGCTCGCATCTTCCAGTTTTATCGTCTCGTTCCCTAAGAATATGTCCTTGTTGTTGTCCTTCGCTGCCTTGAAAAGATACTCTCGCACATACTTTGCGCCGCCATTACTTTTTATGTTTGTGAGCGAGAATAGATTTGACCCACCTTCTATCGCCTTTTTCTCAAAATACATTTTCGTAAAAAGCAGTTTACTAATCTCGTCAAAAGCGTCAGCACCAGTCAGACCGTCTATGTCCCTTATTGTGTCCTCACATTTTGACAGAATATTTGAGAACTCCTTTATCCCCTCAAAAACGAGTAGCGTTTTCTTTGCCTCTTCCAGTCTTTCCTCGGATACTGTCTCTATTGTCTTGCTTATCTTCTTGATTAGATTTTCTTTGGAGAGGAAGGTTGGCGTCTTATCTATCGCCTTTTCCCATACCACTTTCTCTGTTTGGGTCTCATAAACCCTGATTATGCTTCCGTTTGATAGGACGGAATAAGGCGTTTTTAGCAGCAAACCATAAGCGAGTATTTGCCTTTCATATAAGTCCAAATTCTCGTTTGGGTTCTTTCCGTCAAGGGCAATTACAGGGACACCTTTGATGCTGATTACTATGTCAGGATAAACGTATTTGCCCTTGCCTATCTGGATTGACTTTTCATGCTCAATCTCTCCCTTGACCTTCTCGCTGTATCCCAGTTTTTCCAACACTGGTGCAATCTGCTTGAAAATAACGTCCATCTCGGACTTCTTTTCGGTGTCCTCGGTCATTTTTTAACACCTTTCTTTTTGTTTATCTCCTCGTCTATTTTGCCTTGCACGAACTTTGACAGGTTTATAAAATTAGACTGTATATATTCCTCATGGCGAGGTAAAATAGTAATGGACTTAGTTATCGCCTTATCCTCAGGTTTCTTTGTTTTACCCATGATTAAGTAATGAACCAATAAGTATATATATCTATATGCTCTATATATTATATATAGAACAGAAGGAAACAAAGAAGGTGTAAATATGAACGCAAACACAGACCTAAAGAAGCTGTCTGATGACAGGAAAGCGAGAGCATCTGCCCTCTTGAACGACAGGGTTCCAGAAGCGGTAAGCAGTGGTGTCTATCTGGTGCCTTCTTCTGATGGCACCAAGAAATACACAGTAAGCCACATAGACGCCTACTCTTGTGACTGCCCTGACTACCAATTCAGAGGCAAGGAAAAGGGTCTATACTGTAAGCACATAGACGCCATAATTCTATTTAATAAGCTAAAGAACAAGGTAGAGATGGACGCTTTTGATGTTGATGAAGTGCTTGATGAAAGGATATGTCCTAACTGCAAGAGCGACAAGCTAATACAGAAGGGCATGAGAAAGAACAAGTCAGGAGACAAGCAGAAATACAAGTGTTTAGAGTGCTGTGCCTTCTTCGTCCTTGACCCAGCAAAAGGCATCAAGGGTAATGCTCGTATGGTCTGCCTCGTCCTTGACATGTATTACAAGGGCAACTCGCTAAGGGACATTCAGGACACGCTCTACAAGAACTTCGGTCTGAAACTTCACCACGAAACAGTAAGACGCTGGATTAACCGCTTCATGTCAAGGATAAACGATTACACAAATACTTTAAAGCCTCAGACAAGCGAGAGGATACACATAGACGAGCAGGCAGTAAAGGTCAAGGGTGTTAATGAGTGGTGCTGGAACGTCCTTGACAACAAGACGAGGTTCCTGCTCGCCAATCAGATAACAAAGAAGAGGTTTATCTCTGATGCAAGGAGCATCATACAGAAGACTAAGCCCTATCTATCGCAGAAACCAACAGAAATAGCAACCGATAAAGGTCAATTCTACAAGAAGGCTATACGCAGGGAGTTCATGGCTGGTTGGCACAAGATACATTCATACAGCGAACCTGACGAGACCCTTCTGCACGCTACAAGCAAGATGGACAACCAGCTAATAGAAAGATACCATGCAACGTTTAGGGAGCGTGATAAGGTAATAAGAGGTCAAAAGAACGAGAAAGGAGCGGAGCGATATATAGATAATTGGAAGACCTACTACAATTACATTAAACCGCACATGACCTTTAACGGACTAACGCCCTCTCAAGTAGCAGGCATCAGCATAGGTAATGAAAGAAACAGGTGGCTAAGCTTAATAAAACTTAGCAGTCATCTATAATTGATTGAATGATACGCAATCATAAGATAGGTGCGTTATCAATAGTTCTCTTTATTCTTGGTATGATAACTGCTTTTATAATTGTATATTCATTGGCATACGGTGTAGCAGGTGGTTTGGCACTCTCGGTTCCAAATTTTATCATTAACCACCCTTATGTTTATCTTTTTATAGCCTCCATGTTGGTTGCATTAATTTTCACAGCTATAGTCGCATCTTTACTTTATAAATCGATGAAAGAAAACAGACATAGGTTGTTGGAGTTTTCAGCTGGAATAATTATAGGTGCAGGCGGGTTTCTAATTGGATATGGTTTGTATTGGGCTTGCAAAAAGCTATTCGATAAGAAAGATGCAGATATATACTCTTACATAATCGCATTTAGTATCATCTTTGTTGTAGTAACACTTATCTTTTACTTATTTGCTTTTACCTCATATAATTCAAGCACTACGCCGACCACACCCTATTAAAGTGCCGAATGCGACATTTAATCATAGGTGCCGAGTTTGTTGACAATACCGCTTTAGACAAGGTTTTTATATCTGGATAATGGACAGTACTAGTGATAATATGGAGACGACACAAAAACAAGTTCAGCATATAAGCGAAGAGAACACGCATTATGGATTTACCGGCAAAACCGTTCAGATAGGAGACAAAACGCTCCATCAAATAGTGGCTACTAACGATTTCGGGAAGGTTAAGAAAGGTGATATAGGGGGATTTATAGAAAGGGAAGATAATCTTGATTTTCGTTCAAACGCATGGGTTTCTGCCGGCGATATGATTTTGGGCCGTGCGCGGGTTTATGACGGCGTGTTGGTTCCTGACTACACAAAGATGCCCACTTATGGTGCCGGGGTAGATGTCAACTTCGACGCAGGGGTGCTCGAATTTGATAAAACGCCTGCAAAGGATAGGCTACGCAGGTAGAAACACCCATTTGCATACAGACATTTTATTTGGGAGATGGATGGTTTTGAAAAGAATCGTGACCTAGATAGATACTTCTCAAAAGAGACGTGCCCGGACAGTATATCTGAATAGGCAATAACCAAAGTGATAAACCAACCAAACGATATCGTTGACTTTTGTCTCATGCTCGGATATCCCACAAAGTATATATTTTTGATATGAGAATTTGATGAGATGGGGATAAACAAGCCTGTCTCTGATATTCTCAACCGCATAGCAGACATACTGAGCATAGATGAGGAGGGAAGCGTAAAGTTTGAGGTACGGGCTTATAGGCGCGCCGCCTTGAGCATAGATGCCCTGGAAGAGGATGTCTCCGAGATATACAGGGAAAAGGGCGCAGATGGCCTTATGGAGATAGAGGGGGTCGGAGAAGGAATATCAAAATCGATAGTCGATTACATAAAGACAGGAAAGATGAAGAAGTATGAGAAACTGAAGAAACGTTATCCCATAGACTTTGAAAACCTTACTAAGATAGATGGACTCGGGCCAAAGAGAGTCGCAATCCTTTACAAGAAACTCGGCATAAAGGATGTGAATGGGTTAAACCGCGCCGTGGCTGCGCATAAGATAAGCTCCATTGAGGGCTTTGGCAAGAAGAGCGAGGCAGTTATACTTAACGGCATCGAACGCTTGGAATCTAACAAGGGAAGAGTCCTCCTCGGGGATGCGATGCCCGAAGCTGAAAAGATAATAAGATCCCTGATCAAAAGTGGATATGTAACACGTGCCGAGATGGCCGGCTCTATACGTAGGATGAAAGAGACGGTAGGCGATATCGATATACTTGCCACTTCTGAGCATCCAGAGAAAGTGATGGAACTGTTCGGCATGATGGAAGAGGTAGAGAGCGTCATGCTCGGCGGCAAGACCAAGACCACAGTAAAGTTGAAGATGGGAATAAACTGCGATCTTAGGGTGATAGAGGATAAGAGCTTCGGCGCTGCGCTCCAGTATTTCACTGGAAACAAGTTCCATAACGTAAAACTCAGGACAATCGCGATAAGGAAGAGACTGAAACTGAACGAATACGGCCTGTTTGACAAAAAAGGGAACAACGTAGTAAGCGGCAGGGATGAGGGATGGATATACAAGAAACTGGGAATGGATCCTATGCCTCCTGAGATGCGGGAGGATAGAGGAGAGATAGACGCTGCGATTAACGGCAGGATAAATAGACTTGTTTCTCTGGAAGATTTGGTTGGGGATATGCATACCCATACAAAGGAGTCTGATGGATCAAACAGCATAGAAGAGATGGTCGTGGCTGCAAGGAAGGCAGGTCTAGATTACATAGCTACCACAAACCATACCAAAAGCCTCAAGATAGCGAATGGGATGGACGAGGCAAGGCTGAATGGGTATTTTGCGCATGTGGATAAGCTCAATGAAGGATTGGATGGATTCACCGTGCTGAAGGGAGCCGAAGTCGACATACTTAAGAATGGCGACCTTGACCTCGGTTCAAAGACCCTAAAGGAGCTTGATTGTGCAGTAGGCAGCGTGCACTCCTACTTCAATATGGATAAAGATGCGATGACAAAGCGCGTGATAAAAGCGATGGAGAGCGGGATGATACATATTCTTGGACATCCGACCGGACGCATACTTCTTGGACGTGAAGGCTATGGTCTTGATATCCATAAAGTTGCTGCTGCTGCCGAGGCAAACGGTGTCGCGATAGAGATAAATTCGTCACCAGATCGCCTTGACATTAGCGATTCCAACATATTAGAAATATCAGATTATAAGATAATGTTTGCGATAGACTCTGATGCGCATTCGGTGAACCATTTCGGGAACTTGAGGTATGGGGTCGGAACCGCCAGAAGAGGCTGGCTTGGAAAGGATAGGATATTAAACGCGCTTGAGCTAAATAGGCTTAGGAAGATTTTAGGCAGATGATCTTTTGGACGATAGAGCAAGGAACATCCTCTTACGCATATATAACAAGGAGATAGCCCATTCCAAGGCGACAAGGAGGATGATGGATGGGGAGAAGAATCCGGCGATAAAGAGAGCCCTTAGAGAGATATCCATATTGGAAGGGAGGCACGCCGCTTTATGGGAAAAAGTGCTCGGAAGAAAATCCGGAGCAGAAGACAAGAGAGCGGTCAACTCGGAGATATCGAAGATAATGCTCATGCAAAAACTCCTCGGAACGGCGCTCGCAATAAAGATAGTAGAGAGGATTGAGTTCAACATTTACAGTGATTTGTATGCGCATGGGAACGATGCCGGTCTCTCCGTCAATGAGAAAAAGTCGATAGGCAGGATAGAACGCGATGATCTTGAGAGCATGGGGCCGCTCGAGACCAAGATAGTGCAGTATGATAAGATACTGAGCAATATAAAAGACGTCATACTTGGAATGAATGATGGCCTGGTCGAGGTCTTGGCGGCCGTAGTCGGATTTGCTGCGGCTCTTCAGCAACCGGAACTTGTCATACTTGGGGGGATTATAGTAGCAGTATCCGGTACGATATCTATGACAGTGGGAGCTTACCTTTCCACAGACAGCGAGAAGAGCATCAAGGCCAGAAATGGCAGTCTTTCCACCCCTAAGGCGAGCGCTGTATATATGGGAATGTTCTATATCTTTGGCTCTATCTTCCCAATACTTCCATTCGCCCTTGGCGCTTATGGTGCCGAGGGGATAGTGCTATCCGTGGTACTTACGTGCATCGCATTGTCGGTATCTTCAGCCATAATATCGGTCTTAAGCGATACTGGGATAACGCGCAGAATCGTCAAGACCCTAATATTATCCATTGCGGCAGCATCAGTCACGATAGTGCTTGGCACGTATGCAAGGTATGTTTTGCATCTGGTGATATAAGTATGGGTAATTCTGTGAATGTATGGATTGTGATACCTGCAGGGAACGCCGAGAATACCATATCCGATGCGCTGTATGAGTATTCTAAAATGGGGGATGGCAGATCTTTGCATTTTGTTGTAGTCTCAGATGGAAGCACCGACTCTACTTGTGAAAGGGTTCTGGAGATTTCCCGTGATTTGGGCAGAGTAAGGCTCTTGAAGAATTCCGGAGTATACGGCAGAGGCTCAGCGGCACTTAAAGGAATCTTATATTCAATAAGAATGTCGAAAAATAGAGATGTGATTGCGCTCCTTTGCCCGGAGAAGAGATTCAAGAGCTCTGAATTAGAAAAGATGATAGGCGTACTGGAACGCGGAAGCATCGATGGAGTGTTATCGAAGAGATACAACCGGACAACGAAGCCGGAGGCGATGAAGACTTCCAACTATCTTTTCTCTTTGTTCTACAATAAGATGACGAATCTGTTTTTTGGGCTTGACTATACCGACATACAGTGCCCTGCAAAGGTCTTCAAGAGGGATGCGCTGGAAAAAGTGATCGACAAGACGGTCATAAGAGGGGAGGGATTCGACCTAAACCTTATCTATGAAATGAAACTTGCAGGCATGAAGTTGGATGAAGTGCATATCAGAACTGAACCTGAAGCAGAATATCCACATATGAGGTGCAATAACGCAATAGATACTGTTTTGGATACATTGTGGTACAGATTATACAGGACCGACTTCTATAAGTCTATGAGGGAACGGATGCACGATTTTTGATTAGCCGAAATTCGCCTTGAACACTGCAATCCTGTCATTGTCACTTTGGTTTACTGCGTTGTATATTTCTGTGAAGTTTCGTGAATCTTCGAAAGCGGTAAAGTTGGCCGGAGCACACGCCTGCATTGTGTTCTTGCCAGTTATTCTCTCAAGAACTATGTAACTTACATTGTATCTCTGCAGAAGGGAACTTGGGGGATTTTTGGATTGGAAGAATGAGCCCATTTGACCCATCACTATAAAGGGATTGTAGTTCTTTGGCACTATTCCATCAGTCCCCGAATACACATATATGCTGAGCAAGGTATCCCTGCCGGCAAGAGTCGGGAGGAAGTCAAATGTGTAGTTGTAGCAGTTTGACTCGAATACCGCGTTTGGGCTGGTATTGTTTATTATCCATGCCCCGGCTCTCTGCTCTATTCCGGATACTATATACCCCTGGCCAGAGAATATGTAATATGTTGATGCGACTCCTCCCGCCACCATAAGCAAGAACAGAGATATGGCAGCGACCCCATAAGCTTTCCTTTTGAGGCCGGTACCTTTCGCTTTAAATAGGCGTAGTATAAGAACTGACGCACCCATCGCCAAAAAGAGAGAAAAGAACATAGTAAGTTTGTTGTTGTCACCAAAGCTGGGTTGGAACCGATATATGTTCATAAGAAGGAATGTAAAGAGTGCTGGAATGAATGCAATCTTTGCTTTCTTTGGCAGGTATGCAATCCCGATAAGACCTACCGGAAAAAGTATCCCGATCGACCAGAACCAGAATGAGACATGGGCAGCCGCGCTTGCCAGTATGGAATATCCATTGGAATACCAGACGCCATCTTTTAGGATTAAGGCCGCAAAACTGCTTGCCTTGTGCTGGAACTGGATATACAGAATGGACGGGAGCGCTATTAGGAAGCTTGAAGCACCGTACTGCATCCAACTATACAGGCTGGCGCGAGGATCTTTCTCGGAATGGTTCGCCCATTTGAATACCGAGTAAAAGAATGCAAACGCCGAAAATATGAACACAAAGATGAAGCAGAACGGGTTGACAAGCGGCAGAAGTCCGAAGATTGCCCCTACAAAGAGCATGCTTCCTGCACCGCCCGTATACTTCTTCTCTCCGTCTATGAAGTTCAGGTATACGAAGGTTATAATCAGCAACGCGAGAGGAAAACCAAAGAGCAGATCATGCTGTATAATCAGGTTATTGTAGAATGGGGCATCGAAGTTGTAATACATGGATGTTATCACTGAGAAAGTACCACGTTTTGTTATCGAATGCAGGGTCTGTAGGGTAAACCCAGGTAGGCTGATATTGAAGGCCCACATGATCAGAAAGTTTAACGCGAGACTAAAAAATAAAAATATTATGACTGCAACAGCGGCAGCCTTTTTGTCTTTTCCGAGCGTTGCAAAAAACATGATTAACATAGCTACTAGCGAAAACCAGAGCATAAAGTTTACCGCGTAGGTCGATGGTATTATTCCGAAGCCGCTGTACGAGAGCGCCTGTGTATAGAAATCCCCGATGAACGGGAACACGTTGGTCGCGTTATACAGGTATAGATATCGCGGCGGGAAGCTGGAGAAAAGAACAGATGTGCCAATCCCTATGTGGAACATGAAGTCTGTAGCGTAGTTCGAACCTGACCATATCGCACCTTTCGATGAGTAGATACCCTGCGCCTGAAAGAGCATTAGCACAAGCGCGATTGCTATTATCGATACGTAAATCTGTTTCTCCTTGCCGAACTCCTCCCTGATGCTGCGCAGCCATCCATCTTTTTTCTTTATGATTATTATGGCAGATACAACAAGCTCTATTATTGCAACGACCGGTATAGAGAGGAAGTTAAATCTTCCTGACGGGACGCTCAATAAGATCATTAGGTATGCCGATATTACGAATCCGATGGGTATACCTGAGCCTATTATGTATATCTTCTGTTTTAGGCTCTTTGAAAGAAACAGTTCGGAAAGCGATATCCCGAAAATAATGCTGCTTAGGAACATTGCAACTGCGAAAATCAGACCGAACACGTCCGCCATACCTGACTTTTGTCCCTCTAATTTTTATATCTCTCGCTGAAGAGCTTGTCCGAAATAACTGATTTTATGAAGTAGAGCGGATCGCTTATCTTTACTGTCGACTTTTTCCTCTCGGTAAAATTTACCGGCAGTTCGAATATTCTTCTGCCTTCCTTCTCTGCAAGCAAGACGATCTTTGTGTCGAAGAACCATTTGTCGTCTTTTATCCTGTGCATATTAGATTTTAGGAAATCTGCCCTGAAGAACTTGAAACCGCACTGAAAGTCTCCGACTTTGGAGCCGTATGCGCATCGTATCAGCCATATGTATAGCTTGCTCTCTATGTATCTCCCTGCGCTTCTTCTTGGGATTGCGCCTTTCTTGTACCTATTGCCTATAACTATGTCGTAATCGGACATCTCGCGCAAAACTTTTGGTATGTAGCGCAGGGACACTGCGAGGTCCGTGTCCATATAACCGATTATGCCTCCGTGCGCCGCTGCCACCCCCATCTTCAGCGCGTGTCCTCTCCCGGGCACTCTTGTCTTGATAAAAATGAATCTGTGCGTTTGGCGCGCTGCGTTTATTTTCTCGATCGAGGAATCAGTAGATCCGTTCTCGACTATTATTGTCTCGGCGCCTATTCGCTCTAGATAGCCCAGCATCTTATCCAGATTTTTTCTTATCTGCAGCTCCTGGTTATGCACTGGTAATATTACTGAAAGACTCTTTCGATAATCTGTGTTTTTGAATAGCATTACAAAGCCAATATCGGTTTATTGTGGTACCATACCAAATACGACCGACAGATAATTATATATGTCGTCATTGTTGGGATTTGGATGAGCTGCATCGGATTGGTTTTGGTTAGGATACTAATTTGCACATACGTAATTATTTGGTAGGTATATCGATGTTCCATTGCGCCTAAGCGCAAGCGCAGAACCTGACAGCCAGGCCGGCATACTACTGACGCCAGTGCTGTTGAATATTATTATCGGATAACGGGAAATAGCAGTATTATAGTAGAACGGACTGAACGATGTGATGTTATAATAATTAAGCCACACCCATGCGTTAGAAACTACGGCACATCCAGTTATCCCAAGCTTTTGCATGTTGCTTATCGCGCTGTGAATCTCGCTGCTTGCGGGCGGACCTGCCTTGATGTAGTTAAGATATAATGGAGCGGCAAGGAATCCGGCTGCAGTTATTGCAAGGAATATGAGAGGCAGGGCGATTTTTAATCTGTTTACTTTAAGATATGGAGCATCCTTGCCTATATAGAGACTGACAAGCGCGGCTGCACCGAAGCTTAGGGGAAATGTGAATCGCATCTGGTTTGCCGGATTGGGCTGGTTTGGCAAGACTAGCAGAGACGAGACGATTGCAAGCAGCAGAAATATGGAGAATACGAGATAATGCCATTTATTGCCATCTTTTAACTTATTATACACACGGGAGCTCCGTCTGTTTAACCATGCATAAAGTATGAGAGCAAGCACAGGATATGCAAAAACGACAAGCACAATCGGGTTTATTCCGATGTTCACGGAATTGAATGCGGTGTTCATCTCGGTGGTATAGCTGTATAGGGGACTCTTGAAAAACACGGCGTTGAAGGCAATCCAGGGAAGGGTTACAATCGCAAATAACAAGAATGCACCAACTATCTTCTTTGGCTTTTCAAGAAGAAATAGCATAGGTAAGAATATCAATGATGTATACTTGGCAAGGCATGCAAGGCCTAGGAATAGGCCAAAATATCTGCTCTTCCGCAGCAGAAAACCGATTCCGAATACAATCAACCCCAAGGTAAGTATGTCCGCGCCGTTGATGAGCATGAAACCCAAAACTAACGGGGTTATTGTGAGCGAGATGAACATCAATCGATCTATATCCATGCATTTCGATACATAGAACACACCTATGAAGAAGAACAGGAGCGTGAGCAGCGCGTATGCGTATTCGGCCGTTCCTTTGTTGATGATGATTAGTGTAGCCATCAGGAAATACGAAAGAGGGGCCCTAAAGGGCTCGAAATATATTCCCTTTGATATGACATTGCCATGCTTCATGGCACTGGACACGTAGAAGTTTGGATTAGTAAGTGCAAGTCCGTTTAGATAATGTGCGGCAAAATCCCAACCAATACCGACATTTGCGAATAGTTCGGCTAAAAAGAAGATTGATACGATGAATAAAACGCCGATCCCGATTGCGGCTAGATTGTCTGGCAGCCGTTTTGGCTTGGTTGCGATACGCATCTCGTTCACTTGTTTCCTATACAAAGTTTACTTGTGTTATTATTTTGGCTGCTTCTTGCGGCATGATCGCAGCTCTCCTGAAGATAGGCATGAAGACCTTTTACTCCGTAATTGCATGTATTTTTCCAATCCACTTTTATAATAGTCGGTTACATTAATATATGGTTTTTGTGGGAGGTAGTGCCTATGGCGGACAAAGGAGAGACAGAGCAGAAGATAAGCCAGATAAACGGACAGCTTGAGATGCTGATAAACGATATGAGCGTGCCGAAGAACGTGCGCAACGCGATAGTGCAGGCAAAGGAAAAGCTTAATTCGAACGGCGAATACAGCGTAAGGATATCATCAGCTATATACGGCCTTGACTCCGTGAGCAACGATGTGAATCTTCCGTTGCAGGCAAGGACAATGATATGGAGCGCTTTGAGCATTCTAGAATCCATAAAGGGTTAGGTCTTCATGGAGATAACAGAGGTCGCGTCAGGCCTGGTAAAAAGGTTAGCAGGCAAAGGACCGATAGTACCGACAGGGCTTGACCTAAGCGGTATAAATGAAGGCGACCTGGATGCTGTAGCTGGCGCCCTTATACGGAGGAATGCCGATATCGATGGGATACACATTGTGACCAGAAAAGAGCTGGACGATATCATATCCTCTATCAGGAGCGACAAGATTCCGTTCCCTATAGAGGTAGCCAAGCCTTCTGATTACAAACCTCTCGCAAAAGAGCTTGGACCTGTCTTTTCGATAAGGGATTACGACCTGGGATTCGCCGATGGCAACGTGGATGGTTTTGTGAGCTATTTCAACGACAGGCTTGCGAAGATAAAAGGCATACTTAAGCAGAGAGAGACGATTACCGGCACACTCAAGGATATATCTCTGATAAAAGAGTACAATGACGGGAAGGAAGTATGCATAATAGGGATGATCAAATCCAAACAGGTCACCAAAAACAACAACCTGCTTGTCGGACTCGAGGACGAGAGCGGCAGCGCAAAGGTCGTTTTCACTAACACCCCTCAGAACAAAGAGAACCTCTACGACAAAGCATATTCGCTTGTATATGACGAAGTAGTCGCGGTCCGCGGAAAGATATACGGAGCTCTCCTAATCGCCAACGCTCTGATCTGGCCCGATATCCCCATAAAGACGCATAAGCAGGTAGATGAAGACCTTGCGATTGCGTTCATCTCCGATGTGCATTTTGGCAGCAAGAACTTCATGGATAAGGGATTCAGAAACATGGTGGCGTGGCTTAATGGGAATATTGACAAGGACAAGAGAATTGCCGAGAAGGTAAAGTATCTGATAATAGGCGGAGACGTCGCTGACGGAATAGGTGTGTATCCAGGACAGGAAAAGGACCTCGCCATAAAAGACATGAACGCGCAGTATAACGTGCTTGCTGATTATCTGGAGGCTATCCCCGATTACATACAGGTATTCGTTCTGCCGGGCAACCACGACTCGGTGCAGCGCGCAGAGCCGCAGCCCAGCTTCCCTGTCGAGCTCATAGACCTCAAGATGAACAACGTGCACTTTGTACCGAACCCATCTTATATGAACATACACGGCCTGGACGTGTTATCTTACCATGGAACCTCGCTCGACTCTGTCATAAGGTCGATACCAAACAACAGCTACTCAAAGCCGGAGAAGGCAATGGAGGAGGTACTAAAAAGGAGGCACCTATCTCCGATATATGGCGGGAATATAGTGGTGCCGAGCAAAAAGGATAATCTCGTCATAGACGTAGTGCCAGACATACTCCATATGGGACACATACACAAAGTTGGGATGTCGACATATCATGGAGTCAGCATAGTAAACAGCGGAACCTGGCAGGGAAGGACCGAGTTCCAGATAAAACAGGGACACATACCTACCCCTTGTCTTATGCCGGTCCTGGAGATGAAGAAGTATAAGTTCAGTTATATCGATTTTGGTAATTGACATGGAGATAGGGCATTACTTTGATGGGCTCGACAAAAGTTTCGAGGCTGCGAACCGCGTAGCTTCGGCTGCGAGAGCCAAGGGCTACGATCCGAGCAAGAAGGTTGAGATACTTGCAGCACCGGACCTCGCGTCTAGGGTCGAAGGAATCATCGGGGTAGAAGGGATAGCCGATATAATCAGGGATGAATCGCAGGATTCGAAGAGCAGGCAGGATCTCGCGTTCAGGATGGTAAACAGGATATGCAAGGATGACGAGGTAGCAAAAGCGATAAGGGCAGATGGGAAACTAGGGCGCATGGACATGTCTGTCAAGATAGGGCTTGCGATACTTACAGAAGGAATACTTGTGGCACCGACCGAGGGATTCCAAGGGGTGGAGATGCATAAGAATTCTGATGGATCGGATTATGTGGCTGCGCTGTACGCCGGGCCGATAAGGGGGGCTGGAGGCACAAGTGCCGCGCTCTCTGTAGCATTGC
>JAKAWS010000021.1 GCA_021816885.1 Microcaldota archaeon | reverse complement strand
CGTAACTTTCACTGTGCCTATACCTACACCGAAGAGGTTACTGTAAGCGTACCCTGATGATGTAAGCGCTGACTGCGGAGACATCGTGAAATTAGGATTGTTTACTGTAAAGTTCACCACCCCTCCCTCTATTGGATATCCCAAAAGGGTCACATATGCGGTTATCTTTACCTTATGACCTTGTATTGGGGATGTTGTGTTGGCAGATAGGGTCAGACTCACGTTTGGCGAGACATAAGTCGTCGCGTGCGCCTGCATGTTCCCTGCGTATACCTCTTTCGGTGCAGATGCGCATGAACTGTTGACTGCAAGTCCGCAGTTCTTCGCTGTTATGTAGATCGGCGATGAGACATAATCTCCCAGCCTTGCCTTCTGAGGTATCTTGAACTCGCATACAGACGATGCACCTGGGGGCAGATACGCCGGAGAGCACGAACCTGTGTAATTCGTCCCGTCGTACGTTATTGTGAGATTGGGACTATCCATCGGCAGCGACAACTTGTTCGTTATCGCCATCGCAATCGTTATGTTCTGTGTAGTGGCGTTCGTTCCGAACACTACCGCATTGCAGTAAAATCCCACAGATATCGTACATCTTGACGGAGCGATAGACTGTGGAAGTGTGACGTATATTATAAGCATAGAGAACATAGCGGCTATTATCAGCAATGCCCAGCCGTATATAGACAGATATTCCACTGCTGCCTGTTCCTTTTTCTTGCCTCTGACAATTTTCTTTCTAGCGATTATTCCATTACCCCTTTACTCTATGCCCGTATTATGTTTATTGTGCCGAGGCTTTTAAACCTGTTGTTAACCCTGTATAAATGTATTCCCATAAAGATTATAATTTATCGTGTTCATTAGTCGTTGATTTTATGAATGACGGATATCAGACTTTCGGTGGCGGTTTCGCACCAACGAATTACTCTTTGACCTTTTATACTGATTTTACAAAATTGGTCTTTAAATGCGAGGAGATTATCCATATCGTCATGAAAAAAAGGTCCAAGACGATTATCCTCAACTCTAGAGAGCTTAAGATACAGGAGGCTTATGCTGAAGATCGTGAAGGGAGGCACGATGCAGAGGTAAAGATAAATGAAGGCGAAGAAAAAGCAGTCTTCGGTTTCAAAAAGTCGCTTTCTGGCAGTATAAAACTTCACATAAGGTTTGAAGGAATCAACAATGATAAAATGTATGGTTTCTATAGAAGCACTTACAGACATAGGGGCAAGGAGAATACTATGCTTACCACTCAGTTCGAGCCCGCTGACGCAAGAAGCGCGTTTGTCTGCTTTGACGAACCCTCTTTGAAAGCCACTTTCGACGTGGCGTTGGTTGTGGATGAAAAGCTTGATGCAATCTCGAACATGCCCATAAAGAGCGTGACTAAACTCAGCAAAGGCAAAAAGATGGTTAGGTTCCTTACTACTCCAAAAATGTCTACTTATTTACTTTATCTCGGTGTGGGCAAGTTTGACCGCGTCAGCACCAACCTCGGAAAATTAAAGATAAGTGCGCTGACAATCCCTGGAAAGAAGGAGCTTGCGCGTCTTTCCTTATCGTATGCAAGACTATTCATAGATTACTACCAGAAATATTTTGGCATAAATTTTCCACTCTCAAAGATAGATATGATAGGTGTACCTGATTTCAGCGCCGGAGCCATGGAAAACTGGGGCGCAATCACCTTCAGAGAGGTAAGAATGCTTGGGGACGAGAAGAAAAGCTCGATAAGCATGAAACAGTCGATTGCGGAAGTCGTAGCCCATGAACTTGCCCATCAGTGGTTTGGCAACCTTGTCACTATGCGATGGTGGAACGATATCTGGCTGAACGAAAGTTTCGCCGAGTTCATGAGCTACAAGGCGCAGGATGTGGCATTTCCTGAATGGGAAGTGATGAAACAGTATTACATGGAAGATTTCGAAGAGGCTATATCTGCCGATGCGCAGAAAAGCACTCATCCGATAAGCATGAACGTCAAGACACCTGGCGAAATATCGGGAATGTTTGACGCTATAAGCTACGAGAAAGGAGGCACAGTGCTGTATATGCTTGAGCATTATGCAGGGAGAGAAGTATTTAGAGAAGGATTGCACTCTTACCTGAAGAAACATATGTATTCTAGTGCAAGACGTGAAGACCTTTGGAGGGAAATAGACATCGCCGCGAAAAAACGCGGAATGAGGATAGATGTTTCAAAGTTCGCCCATTCATGGATAACAAAGAAAGGCCATCCTATTATCGATGTATCTGAAAAAGTCGGGGCATTACATCTTTCCCAGAAGAGGTTTACTAGTTTAGGACAGATAGGAGGAAAAAAGAATATCTGGCCGCTTCCCCTTGAGTATATAGAACTGCCAAGCATGAGGACTGGCCGAATCAGGTTCAGCAGAAGCAATGAGATGATGAAGACCCGAGACGATAACGATATAAAGTTGAATTATGGGGTCAGATACCTGTGCAGAGTTAGATATCCTACAACGATGAGGAATAGGCTTGGAAGGCACATAAAAGACGGAAGGCTAGGCGGCATAGACGCGCTCGAACTCGAACGCGAATGCTTTACTTCTGCAAGGATTGGAATATCCGATATTGACGATTACATAGATTTTGTTGGCCAGTACTGCATGGATGTCGGATATCCTGCCTATCACTCGATTCTGTTGCACCTGGAAGCACTACTCCAAATCTCTAATGGCAATTTAGGCTATGAAAAAATTAGGGACATCGCCGAACATTTCTCTTTGAACCTCATAGAAAAACTGGGATGGGAACCGAAGCGCGACGACACCAACATCCAGAAAGTCACAAGAACTACCACCTTATCGATGTTAGGACGCCTCGGCAACGCTAAGGCCGTAGATATGGCGGAAGAGCTCTTTTCCAGAATCTCTTCTGGAAGAACTGTGGACATGGAGATGGCCAAATTCGCAATTACAACGCTATCCAGTTTAGGTGACATTAAGCGCTATAAGCAATTTGTGAATATGTACGAAAAAGCGACAGTTCTGGAATTGAGGGACTATTTCCTCACTTCGCTTGGGAATTTTGATGGTAACGATGCGACAACCGCCGCTTTGAAGTATTCCCTCTCGAAAAAAGTAAGAAAACAGGATACATTTAGGATATCCTATTCAGTCTCAAAGAGGTTCAATGGATACAAGCAGGCATGGGCATGGACAATGGCAAATTGGGAGACTATTGATGGTTATTTTCCGGCAGGAACCCATATGATACAAAGATTTATTCAGAACGCTGCGTTGATGCACACTAAAAAAGAGCTGAAGGACTTCCTTGATTTTACTAAAAAGGTGCAGAAAGGGAAAGACGACATTAAAAAGGCTGCCGCAGAAGTAAGCGACGAGATAAGGGTGAATATACGCTTCTTCAAAAGGAATAAAATGGTATAAATAATGGGTGTCTATCAAGTAATCTCCATATTGGTCCTCTCTCTGGCATCGCTCGTTTGGGTGGGCTCTGTCAGCATGGCTGTTTTTGGGCGTTACTATAGACTTAGGGGGAGAGGTCGGACTGCTGTTCGAAATAGTGGATTTGAACCCTCAGTGCTTGTGATACTTCCATGCAAGGGCACAGACCTGACCATTGAAGCAAATATGCTCTCCCTAAGGGCGCAGAATTATGGGAATTATAAAGTAATAGCAGTCGTTGAGGATAGAGACGATCCCGCTGTACGCCACATCAGCTCTGC